>JAUXWH010000044.1 GCA_030681365.1 Bradyrhizobium sp. | reverse complement strand
GAGCGGCACCGGAATTCACCCCTCCCTTCGGGAGAGGTCGGCGCGTAGCGCCGGGTGAGGGGTTACGGTCTCTCGTTAGGCCAGCACCCCCTCACCCGATTTGCTGCGCAAATCGACCTCTCCCCGCTGGGGAGAGGTAAGCAGAATCTGCGGACGACAGATTCAAGTGAAAGCCATCTCGCGCTAATGCAGCCTGTGCGACCGTTCCGCTTGCGCGCTTGCCTGGACTAACCCGCCTCGCCAAGGGAAAGGGCGGACCGGCACAATTGCAGCGTCTGCTCCGGTGTTCCCGACGCATCGATAGTCGTCCAGTCGACCGTGCCGATATCGAAGTCTTCCTGAAGCGCGGCGATCTCGGGCGTGGCGTCGGACGCGTCGCATTCGCGGGCGCCGACACGGCGCTGTCGCGTCGCAAGGTCGGTCTGCAGATAGAGTCCGGCGAATTTGACGCCCAACCTGCTGGCGTCGCCGCGGATCGCGGTTCGTTCGGCCTGGTCGGCGAATACGGCGTCGACCACAACCGAATGACCTTGCGAAAGAGCGCGCGTGGCGTATTGTCCGAGCGCTTCGTAGATCTGGCGGGTAATCTCGGGCTGATATGCGCTCCTG
Source organism: Bradyrhizobium sp. (assembly GCA_030681365.1). Classification (GTDB taxonomy): domain Bacteria; phylum Pseudomonadota; class Alphaproteobacteria; order Rhizobiales; family Xanthobacteraceae; genus Bradyrhizobium. The sequence continues at coordinate 50,112 of JAUXWH010000044.1, read as the reverse complement.
GGGAGCCGATCGGTTTCGTCGACGTGCAGGAGCCGCTTGCGCAGCACGTCACTGCGCAGCACGACGGCTCCTGGATCCGGGTTCACGCAGGGCGCGAGCGCTCGCGCCAGAACGGATTTCCCGGTTCCGGAAAGCCCGCCGATCGCGATCAGCATCGGCGCAGCGGGCCGGATCAATCGGAGCGCAAGTTCGAAATAGACGCGGGCCGATTGCCTGATGCCGGCGTCGTCGCGACAGGCCGGACCAAGCCGGGCCAGCATCACATTGGCTCGGATGGCGGCGCGCAACGACATGAACAAAGGGAGCGTCCCGAGCGCATCGAGATTTTCAGGGGGCGACCGGCCCAGATATCCGTTCATGAGGCCGTTGGCCGCGGCGTGCCGGCCGTAGCGGATGAAGTCCATCAACGGGAATGCAAGGTCATAGAGCACATCGGTGGATGCGATCGTCGGGTCGAACTCGATAGCGTCGAACAGAACGGGTTGGTTCTCGATCATCACGATATTCGCCAGATGCAGGTCGCCATGGCAATGCCGAACAAAGCCCGCGCTGCCGCGTTGCGCCAATAGCCCGCCAATCCGGCTCAGTGCGGATTGCGATGCGCTTTCGAGTTTGTCGATGTCGCCTTCGGGGAAGCAGGCTGCGGCCCGGAATGCCGTGGTGTTTCCGGCGAGCATGCCTGGAATCGACTGGATCCATGGCTCGGCGGTCACCGGCGGGGCGGCCCGGTGGGACGCCGCGATCGCATCGGCGATGGCGTCGACGAGATCGGGAGCCAGCGGACCGGCCTCCGCCAGATGATCGATGGTGCGGCTTTCGTCAAAGCGGGTCATCTCGATCGCAAATTCGACCGGCGTCCCTTCGCCGTCGATACCAAGCGAACCCTGGTTGTCCTGGGTGATCGGGATGACGCGGCGATAGATCTGCGGTGCGAACCGGCGATTTACCGTCATCTCCTGCTCGCAGGCCGCCTTCCGCTTCGCCAGCGTCGAATAATCGAGATAGGGAAAGCGGATGGCGCGCTTGATCTTGAGCGCGCGCCCGCCTTCGAGAAACACCGACGCCGCATGGGTATCGATCCGGTGAACTCGCGGATGGCTGGCGGGATCGGCCAGAAAGGCAAAGACGCGCTCCTGGATCCCCGATTCGCTCGTCATCGAAGCTTGCTCGGTCGCTGAACTTGTCATGTCGAATATCTAGGGTTCGAGGACTGCCGCGCCCAAGATCTGTCCTGTCCGCAGCTTTTCAAGCACCTCATTGGCCTCGACCAGCGGGAACGCCGTGGTCTGGGTCCTGATTCCCGCCTGAGGCGCAATCCTGAAGAAATCCAGCCCGTCCTGGCGCGTCAGGTTGGCGACCGACACCAACTTTCGTTCTCCCCACAGGAGATGGTAGGGGAAGCCAGGAATATCGCTCATGTGAATTCCGGCGCATACCACCCGGCCGCCCTTGCGCACCGCGCGCAACGCGGCCGGCACCAATTGTCCAGCGGGGGCATAGATGATCGCGGCATCGAGCGGAGTTTCGGGCAGTTGGTCGGATGCGCCGGCCCACACCGCGCCCAGGGCTCTGGCAAAATCCTGTGCGGCCACGTCGTCGGGACGCGTGAAGGCGTAGACGGACCGGCCTTGCCAGCGAGCGACCTGGGCGACGATGTGCCCGGCGGCGCCGAAACCATAGATGCCAAGCCGCTCGGCATTGCCCGCCATCACCAGAGAACGCCAGCCGATCAAGCCGGCACACAGCAGCGGTGCGATCGAAACGTCGTCGCCGTGATCGCCGAGCGGGAAGGCATAACGGGCATCGGCGATGGCATGCGTGGCGAAACCGCCGTCCCGCGTATAGCCGGTGAATAGCGGACGGTCGCAAAGATTCTCCATGCCGTCCCTGCAGAACCGGCAGACGCCACAGGTGTATCCGAGCCAGGGGATACCCACCCGGTCGCCGATCTTGTGGTCGTTCACGTTGGCGCCGACGAGGTCGACACGGCCGACGATCTCATGGCCTGGAACGATCGGGTATTGAATGCCGGGAAGTTCCGCGTCGACGACGTGAAGGTCGGTTCGGCAGACTCCGCAGGCGCTTACCCTGATACGAATTTCGCTGGCGCCCGGAAGCGGGTCATCGCGGTCCTGAAGCCGGAGCCCCGATGCAGGAGAGGTGAGGGCCATCGCTTGCAAACCGCTTCTCCCCGCTCCGCGCACCCGGCCGTCAATGCGACATCAGTGTCGGCACCGTCATCGATTGGATCATGTCGCGCGTGACGCCACCCAGAATGCGTTCCTGCAGTCGCGAGTGACCATAGCCGCCCATGACGATCAGATCGAGACCGTCATCGGCCGCAATCGACAGGATGCTCGGCTGGATATCGGCGCGGTCGGCATCCATCTGCTGGATTCGCACGGTCATGCCATACCGCGCCAGATGGGCTGATACGGCCTTCGCCGACGCTTCAGCGGTCTCCTGAACTTCATTGATACTGATGACGGTAATGGCCTGCGCCCGGGTCAGGAAGGGCACCGCATCGCGAAGCGCCCGCGCGGCGAGGCGGCTGCCGTCCCACGCAATTCCGATCCGCTTCGCCTCCAGAGGGCCCTTGTGCACATAGGGGACAAAGAGAACCGGCCCCCCCGATTCAAACAGGATTTCCTGCGGTATGACGTTATCGAACGTCTGGCGCTCCGGCTCGGGTTGCAGCACGATCGTCAGATCGTGCAGCCGCGCGGAGGCGATCACGGATGCCGCGGCGTCCGCCGGGATGCTTGCCATCGCCTGGCAATCAAAGGGAATACCTGCATTGCGGGCCTCGGTTTCGAATACCGCAAGCGCGGCGTTGGCTCGAGCCAGTGCGCGTTCCCGTTCGATCTCGAAGATCGCGGCGACCGCTGCGCCGCCGGCATCGACGGGGAGCACATTTGTGGTTTCATATCCGACCGAAACCGCGTGGAGATGGGCGGCGTGCGAGACCGCCAGCGAAATGGCTCCGTCGACCAGGGGGCGTATCAGACGCTCTGACGGAATATGGACGAGAAAATCCTTGCGCATGACGGTCTCTACCCTTCAACGAGGCATTCTTGTGCGTACAGCGTCACAAATAAAGACCAAATGCGGGTCACCGATCTTGATTCAGCTCAAACCGGAAAGACCTTGATCGAGACCTTGATCCGCCACGTTACGAAGCTGGTTCAATCGACGTTTGGGTAAACCGGCTCCCGGTGAATTTCCGAGCCCGCCTCATTGAGGACGATGACACATAGATTTTCGTCCTTGTCCGGATGCGCGTGGCTCAGCCGGCGTGCGAGCGTCTTGCTGTATTCAATCGCTTGTGAGTCCGTCGGGAATTCCCGCCCCGCCCGATCCCTGATTGGGGCTCCGTCCTTCATGTCAAAATAGTAGGTCTGCATCGGCTACTCGGGATTGAGAGGAGGGAGGACGCCCCCGGCCCGGATGGGTTCGAGGCATCGGAAAATCGAGTGTCCAGGGAGGTAAGCTCCGAACCCTTCAGCCGCGAACCTCCCCGACTTGAAAAAGATAGCGCGGGCCTGGTGGAGAAGCTTGTCATAGATCAATCCGTCCCGCCAACGCGAGAAATCCCATTGACGGTCGGCGCGGGAAGCAGCGCAGGACGCGGTCGGTATGCCTCAACTAGAACTCGCGGCGCGCTTGCCATACGATCACGGCAGCAACGGCGCCGATGACCAGCGTGATCATCAGCAGGGTTTGAATGATGCCGAAATTCAAGGCGTCGCGCGCGACGAACAGCGAGGTGATCGCCGCGGCAACGACCGAGAGGAGACGAAGGAACCAGGCCATTTGCAATTCTTTCCGTGGGGACGCGGCGTCAGCTTGCGGCCTTCATGTCTTCAGGCGATTCCATGTAAAAGCCCGACCATGTGTCGACAAAGCACAGATGGTCGTGCACTTCCTTGACACCCGCGGTGTTTTCCGCCGCGACGATCGCAGCCCGACGTGCAACGTCGTCGTTTATGACGAGGCCGTGCAGGTGAACTACGCCATTGCGGACAGCGACCTGAAGCCCGGTCGGCCGCCAGTCGGTAGCTTCCAGAGTGCGGATAATCCGGTTGCGGATGTGTTCATCGTCCGCCGTGGGATCCGGAATTTCCCTGGCCATGCTGGCGACCGCCTGAAGCAGATTCGCACGGGTGATGATGCCGACCAGCCTGCCGTCCCGCAGCACCGGCAGGCGTTTGATGCCGTTCTTCTCCATCAAGTGCACCAGTTCATCCAGCGACGTATCTTCCCAAGCGACGATTGCATCACGGGTCATGATGTCTTCGACCCTGCGGCCGCGTTCGTGAATGAAGTCACTGGCGGAATGAGCCGGGCTGAGAAAGTACTGGAGCCAGCGCGGCCGCTTTTGCTGGGTGCCGATCTCCGAACGTCGCAGGAAGTCGCTTTCCGAGACGATCCCGACGAGCCTGCCCGATGCATCGAGCACGGGGAGCCCGCTCAGACGATTTTCGAGCATTTTGTTTGCGGCCTCGAGAATGGGCGTCTCGGGCAGCACGGTGATGACGTTTCGGGTCATGATCTGGTGCGCGCGCATGATGATCTCCTTCCCCTGGAGATATAGGGAGGTGAATGAAGATCCTGTTTGATCTTCATCAAGGATGCATCCTGCGGACGGCCTAAACAGGCTGGTACGAGGCGCCAGCACAGAAGGACGATGCCATGACAGACGTGTCTGAACAGGGTCCCGCGACGATTGAATCGCCCGCGACCGAGGCGGCCCCACAGCTAGCGCCGCTTGCGCAAATCGCCAAGGCGGACTCATATGCCTTGTCGCTTTGGGCCGGCTCGCAGAACGTGCTGCTGGACGAGATGGTGTTCGCCGGAAATGAACTTCTCGAACGCGCGACCGCGGAGACGAGAATCTTCAACGAGTTCGTTTCCAGGCTGGCGGAAGCGCACTCCGTCAAGGATCTCGGCAAGATGTATCGGGAGTGCGCCAAGCATCAGCTGGACTTTATTCGGCGCGATACCGAACGGCTCTTGAAGCACAGCGACCGAATGATCGACAGGACCTCCAAACTGGTCGAAACCTGGCGGCAGAACTGAACGTTCGCGTGGCTGAACGCCCTGTCCGGCCCTTTAATCCAGCTCAGAGCCAGCAGTTAACTCGCGCTGGTATCTCTACCATGATACCGTTCGACATGAGCTGATCCTACTGTACATGAGGTTGTTTTCGAAATTTCGTCGAGAGCCGGCAAGGTCAGTCCAGCTGATCAAGCGCCCGCCTCAGTTTTCGGATGATGACGGCGCGCGCGCGTTCGTCCGCCGCAGCGTCGATGCGTTCGTGGATGTCGAGGATAAGTTTCGACATATCATTGTGCCAATCCAGATGCGTCACCGCCTGCGGCGTCAGCCGTCGGCGCTGCCGTGATTCTTCGATCAGCGTCGGGGCAGCGGTCGAAAGCTCATAGACATCGTCCAGGGCTGGTTGGATCAGCAGCGCGGCCGGAATGATCCGTTCCGCGACGCGCTCTGTCAGCCCCGCGATTGCCTGCTCCTCGCCATGCACCAGGAAAACGCCTCTTCGGACGGGGCGGCGTTCTGCGATCCATCGTGCGAGTTCCGAGCCGTCGGCATGGCCGGAATAGTCGTCGATCATGCGGATGCGGGCGGCTACCTTGATCTCGTCGCCCTGGATGCGAACCGCCTTCGTGCCGTCCAGCAGAAATCGACCGAGCGTGCCTTTCGGCTGAAAGCCGACCAGCAGTACCGTGGCCCGGTTATTCCATAGCCAATGCTTGAGATGGTGCCGGATTCGGCCGGCGTCGCACATGCCGCTGGCGGCAATGATGATGTGGAAGCCCGTGAGCTTCGCAATCGACTTGCTCTCGTCCACGGTTTCCGTAAACCGGAGGTGAGGCGAGCTGAGCAGGCGGCTGATATCGATAGCTGGATCCAGGCTCGCCGCGTGCTTTCGAAACACCTCGGTTGCGCGTATCGCGAGAGGGGAGTCCAGAAAGATCGGCGCGGTGGGGATTTCTCCGCGCTCCATCAGATCGACCAGGTCGATGATCAGTTCCTGCGTGCGCTCGACCGCGAACGCCGGAATGAGCAGGGCGCCCTGGGCCGCCGCGGCATCATTGACCTCTCCGGCAAGGCGTTGACGGCGCAATTTCGGGGTGATCGCCGGCCGGATCCGATCGCCGTAAGTTGATTCCGAAAGCAAATAGTCGAATCCAGAAGGAGCCTCGGGATCAGGTTGCAGCAGTTTCGCGTCGGGCCCGATATCGCCCGATGCCAGCAGTCGCAGTGGCTGGCCGGACGCGCCTTCGCCGGCGAATTCAAGCTCGATGGAGGCCGAACCCAGCAGGTGGCCGGCGTTCCAGTAACGCGCCCGCACCCCCGGGATCACGTCCGCCCAGGCCTCGTATTCCACCGGCCGGAACCACTGCAATGAGGCGATGGCGTCAACCTGGGTATAGATGGGACTGACCGCGGGCCGCCTGCGGGCGGCATTGCGTCGGTTGAGGGCGGCAACCTCGGATTCCTGAATGCTTCCGGCATCGGGCAGCATGTAGGAACAAAGATCGATGGTGCCGCGTGTCGCCAGAATGCGACCCTCGAAGCCTTCTCTGGTCAGCTTGGGCAACAGTCCGCTGTGGTCGATATGGGCATGCGTCAGAAGCACCGCGTCGATTTCGGCCGGGTTGAACGGGAACGGCCGATAGTTCAGCTCCTTGAGAGTCTTTTGCCCCTGGAACAGGCCGCAATCGATGAGAAAGCGCCCGGATCGGGTCTGGAGGAGGTAGCAAGAGCCCGTCACCGTTTGCGTCGCGCCGCAAAATCGAATCGTCACGCTCATGTCAAAGCTTCCTGGCCGTTCAATTCGTTATGTAGCGCGGCCACATACAGATCGTCGAGAATGAACGCATTTGTTGGATGCGGCACGCTATGGGTGGAACGGATCGAGCGGATGCCGGCCAGCGCCATGTCGCGCTGCAGAACGGCGGGAAACATCGCGTGAGTTACGATCGCATCGATTGCGGTCGACCCCGCAGCGGTCAGCGCCTTCGCGCAGGCCATCATGGAGCCGCCGGAGGAAACGATATCGTCGATCATCAGGGCAGGGCGGCCGGCGATCAGGCCAGGCTCGTCAAACCCGATTTCGACCGAACGATCGCCGCGACGCATCTTTCGCGCGACGGCATGGGTCAGACCGACCCGGCCCGCGAGATCGCTGACCCATGGCCGCGACTCGGCGTCAGGACCGATGACGACCGTCGCAGGGTCGATGCCTTCCGTGCGCAGAGCATCGGCAATGACCGGCATGGCCGACAGATTGACAGCCTCGATACCGGGAAACACCGCTGCAATGTCGTGGGTGCGATGCAGATGGGCATCCACGGTGATAATGCGATCGGCGATCCCGGCGAGCAGCCGGCCGACCGCTTTCTGGCTGATGGCTTCGCCTTCGCGAAAGGCCGCGTCCTGACGCATGTAGCAAAGATAGGGCGCCAGCAGGACGATGCGTTTGCAGCCGCCTCGCCGCAGCGCCTCGGCCGCCAGCAGCAGCGCGACAAGCTTGTCGTTGGGGTGGTCGAGCGAAGCGTAGATGATGGCGGTCGGCGAAACCGGACCGATCGTCACTCGAATTTCTCCGTCGGGGAATGAATGCTGCGCAATCCCGTGCATTGGAAGGTCCAGTCGCCGGGCGAGGCGCGCGGCATCTTCCACCGACGAAGGGAGGCTCTGCAGGGCAATCGCGGCGCTCATCTCACGGATCGCACGTCGGCGCCATCGATCGAATAGCCGGAATTGGCTGCAGCCATGGCCGCCGCAAGATCGAGCTCCGCGGAATCGAAGGCGTACACGCGATAGAGCGGCTCTCCCTGCTCGACCCGGTCGCCGATCTTCTTGAACAACTTGATCCCTGCACCCTTGTCGATAGGCGCCCCGGCGGTCCGTGCCAGGCGGTTCAACTGCAGGCAGTCGACGCCTGAGACCGAGCCGTCCGACAATGCCGTTACGTCGAATGTCGAAGTTCCCAGATCGGAGCGACAGTTCGAAGAACCTTGCGCATCGATGATCCTGTTCATCTGCCTGAGCGCCGCGCCGCTTTCGAGCAGTTCCCGGGCGCGGGCGTAGCCGCTTCCGCCGCGAAGCTTTGGATCATACTCCAGCAAATGCGCGGCCAGCCGCAGCGACTTTTCGCGAAGGTCGGCGGGTGCCGCGACATCATTGGTCAGGACAGCCATCACATCCCTGGCTTCGAGCACCGGCCCAATTCCATTGCCGATCGGCTGCCGGCCGTCGGTCGTGATTACCTCGACTGCAAGCCCGAAGTGGTCGCCGACGAATTCGAACAACTTTCGCAGCCGCATCGCCTGATTGGCGTTGATCAGCTTGGAGGTCGGGCCGACCGGAAGATCGATCAGAAGGTGCGTTGAACCCGCCGCGAGTTTCTTCGACATGATCGATGCCACCATCTGCTCCCGTGTGTCGAGTGCGAGCGGCCGCTCGACGGAGATGAGAATGTCGTCGGCGGGCGATAGATTGACGTGTCCTCCCCAGACCAGGCAGCCATTGCAGGCCGCGACGACCTCCTTCATTTCATCGACGCTGACGTCGACGCGGGTCAGCACTTCCATCGTATCGGCGGTGCCTGCGGGGGAAGTGATCGCCCGCGACGATGTCTTTGGAATGGTAAGACCATGCGCGGCAACGATCGGCACGACGATCATCGACGTCCGGTTTCCCGGAATTCCACCGATGCAATGCTTGTCGACGACGATCGGAGTGTTCCACCGCAGCTGGGTGCCGGCCCGGGACATCGCGCCGACAAGGGCGATCAGTTCGCCGCTGGTCATGAAACTTGCCGATCCCAGCAGAAAGGCGGCAATTTCCATGTCGGAGTAGCGATAGTGCGTCAGATCGTCGATGATCTCGTCGATTTCCGCGGCACTCATGATCCGTCCCTGGATCTTGCCGCGGACTGCCTCGAGACTGTTGGGAGGCGCTGCCGGCGTTACCGCGACAAGGCTGCCCTCGGGCTCGGCGAAGCGCCGGAATGCCGGCTCGGACAGGCCGATACCGCCTGGACCCACCAGCGCATCGTTATCGGTGATCAGGAGCGTCGCCAGAAGGGTTTTGGAGTTATAGCGGAGTTCGACGCGGCTAAAGCCCCGAAAGACCTCCGGTCGCAGCGCCTTTGATCGACGCGAAATGACCACGACATTCTCGCGCCCGGTGTCGAGATTGACACGAACGATTGCAAGGCGCGGCCGAGGCGAGTTCGAAACGATCGTCTGACTCACAGGTGCGACACGGAGGCGACACGATAGGTATGCATCTTACCGCTTTCGTTGATCGATACGTATTCGCCGGCAACGAACCGCTCGTCCGCGAAGTGAAACCCGACATCGTCGGGCCGGGTGTCGGCGTCGTAGTGGAACGCCCAACCGCCGCCCTGGCGATGAACGAGATGGCCCCGGCGATCTTCCTGACCGGGATGCAATCGCGCGATCCGGCAAGCTTCCCGATGCGCTCGCCACAGCTTGGCATCGATCCGGTCTTCCGGATCGAGCGGTGCGACGATGATGTAGGCGACGCCGCGCTCCCCTTCGGGGTGACCGGGTTCGCGCGCGAGTTCGATCCGGATCTGTCTGAACTGCGGTGGCAGCGACGTATTCATGATCGGCTTCGATTCGGTTGGCATGACTTTCAGTCCTTGTTTCCTGATCGGGGATTATTTTAAGCCGCTGGAGGTCGACAACGATGCCAGGCGCGAACCGCGAGGCGGGCGAACGCCCTCCGGCGCCTGCAGCGCGTTTCTCAGTGCGCTTGAATCAGACATCGATCCGCCTCTTGATTGCACGATCCAGCTGAAATTCTATGCGAGCCAAGGGCGTTGCTATTGATTTGCGTCAAGGGGGCGGCCTCGGCCGGACCAAGGGAGCCCTGGGAAACGCCGCGGGATTGAGCGTCTCGGAAGGCGATCCTCGCCGCCGGGCCTGGACCGCCCCGTCGTAAGGAAAATGGCCGAGTGCCATCGCGGCGAAACGTTGCGCTGGTCGATCACACCGCGAGCAGGCTGCTGCCCTGAATCGACAGCAATGTGAGATTTCCGGTCGCATAGGCGCCGGTGTCGATATTGGCACGATTTGTCAGTATCTCCGCCGAGCGAACCGGCGTGTGGCCGTGTATGATGTATTTGCCGAAATGCTTCTTGCTTTGCAGGAATTCGTCGCGGATCCACAGCAGGTCGGCTTCCTGCTGCTGCGACAGCGGGATGCCCGGCCGGACGCCGGCATGGACGAAAAAGAAATCGCCGCAGGTGAAACTCAGGCGCAGGCGCTTCAGAAATTCGCGATGTTGCGGCGGCATTGCCGCGAACAGCTCCCTGACGAGGGCAAGTTGCTCTTCGTCACGCGGGTCGGGCGGTGGCGTGAGGCCGTAGGACATCAGGGTCTGCCGGCCGCCGACCTGAAACCAGTCGGCCAGGCGCGAGGGATCGCGAAAGACCTCGGCGAGGAAGGCCTCGTGGTTGCCCTTCAGGAAGACGGTGTTGCCGCGGCGGCTGCGATCGATCAGAAGGTCGAGCGTCAGGGCCGAGTCCGGTCCTCGGTCGATATAGTCGCCGAGATAGACCTCGATCGCGCGATGCGGCCTGCTATGGGCGACGTCGGCATCGATGACCCGGAACATTTGCTCGAGCAGGCGCGCGCAGCCGTGAATATCGCTGATCGCATAGATCCGGATGCCATCCGGCAGCCTCGGCCTGGTGCTTGATTTCGGCGGTAGCTGGGCGATCTGCATCTTGGTGAGGTACTCGCGGTCTGGTTCCGCGCCCGAGATGCAACGGTGCAAATGTCACGTCCCGAGCGGCTGGCCCGGAACGAATCCATGGTAGCGCTCAAACGGATCAATCGCGAGTCGAACGCTGTTGCAGATTTGTCGGGCAGTTGCCGCTTTTGTGTACAGAAAGGGCCGGCTGAACTCAATGAGTCAGCTTCAGGGTTGAACCTTCCGGCTTCCCAGCGCGGCCTGCGGCTTCGCTACATAGCCGGGCATCGCGGCATGCCTGAAGAGTGCGGCACAGATGTAGCCGAATTGCAGCAGGGATGCGAATAACACGATCGCCAGCACGGTTTGTGAAAGGGTCCCGCCCTGGGCCGTCGAGATCACCGCGAGGACTGCAGAACCGGCGGCAATGACCGGCAGCAGAATGACGAATCGGAATCGTGTTCCGAGCATCGATCCGATCAGGATGCTGCAAAGGGCCAGCGCAATCACGTGACGATACTCCGAGGAACCAACATGAATCGTACGGGCCGGCCACTAAAAAGAGTTTAACGTTTGCGCCCAAATGAGATCGAATTTGGCGAAACCGTGACCGGAACGACAGCGACGTGAACGCATCCCCGATCGGGTTCGCCTAGCGATTGCGCAGCGAAGCCGTCGCGACATGACAAGCCGATGAAAATTTCGACACGACGGGGGGTGAGCTGCCGCACGTTTCGCCATGAATCGATTTCGGGCGAGATTGTGAAGCGCCATAATTCGTTCGTGGCGCCGCGCGGTTTGCATGATGCAGACGTTTGCGCCTTTTGACCCGCATGCTTCATTGATCTAACACGTTCGCCGTCGGGCAATCGGCCAAACAGGAAAGTGTTCAATTCATGCGGATCGTTGTCGTTGGAACAGGATATGTGGGATTGGTTTCGGGCGCCTGCTTCGCTGATTTTGGACATCACGTCACTTGCGTCGACAAGGATGCGGCCAAGATCGCTGCGTTGTCGCGCGGGGAAATTCCGATCTTCGAGCCGGATCTGGAGCGCGTCGTGCAAACCAATAGCCAGGCCGGCAGGCTGATTTTCACGACCGAACTGGCGGGGCCTGTAAGCGATGCCGAGGCCATTTTCATCGCGGTTGGAACGCCTTCGCGACGGGGCGATGGTCACGCCGATCTCAGCCACGTCTACGCAGCGTCGCGGGAGATCGCCGAGGCGGTCAGGGGTTTTACCGTCGTGGTCACGAAATCGACGGTGCCTGTCGGCACCGGCGATGAGGTGGAACGGATATTCATGCAGGTAAATGCCTCGGCTGACGTCTCGGTGGCCTCGAACCCTGAGTTCCTGCGCGAGGGGGCTGCGGTACGCGACTTCAAGCATCCCGACCGTATCGTTGTGGGAACAACCGACGAACGGGCCCGCAAGGTGATGGGAGAAATCTACCGGCCGCTCTATCTCAATCAGGCGCCGATCATGTACACCAGCCGCCGCACCGCCGAACTGATCAAATATGCAGCCAACGCATTTCTGGCAACCAAGATCACATTCATCAACGAAATGGCCGATCTGGCGGAAAAGGTGGGCGCCGACGTTCAGGAGATCGCGCGCGGTATCGGCATGGATAATCGAATCGGATCGAAATTTCTCCATGCGGGGCCAGGCTTCGGCGGCTCATGCTTTCCGAAGGACACGCGCGCGCTGATCAAGACCGCGCAGGACCATGATGCGCCGCTTCGAATCGTCGAGGCCGTCAATTCGGTCAATGATGCCCGAAAGCGGGCGATGGCGCGCAAGGTCGCGGCGCCGTTCGGCGGCAATCTTCGCGGCAAGACCGTTGCCGTGCTCGGCCTGACTTTCAAGCCGAACACCGATGACATGCGTGAGGCCCCCTCAATCCCGCTGATTACCGCGCTGATGGATATGGGTGCCACGGTGCGGGCGTTCGATCCGGTCGGTATGGAACTGGCCCGCATCGAAATGCCTGACATCCAGTATTGCGAAGACCCGTATCAATGCGCCGACGGCGCCGACGCCCTCGTCATTGTCACCGAGTGGGAGCAGTTTCGGGCGCTCGATCTCGATCGGCTGAAGCGCGAGATGGCGTGTCCGGTGCTGGTCGATCTGCGCAATATCTACGATCCCAGGGAGTTGACCAAGCGGGGATTTCTCTACCAGGGCATCGGGCGTCCAGGGCAACCGGAGAGCTGAGAACGATCGAGCCGTTTGCCGTCTGGTCAATCGTCCAGTCTCGATTGCATCCCGTCATCGATCAGGCTCTCGCGCACAGCGCCGCGTCGCATTACGAATGGCCTCACACGCTGCAGCCGCAATCTTGGCAAGCAGCGGTGTCGGGCCTTGATCGCCGGCCCGACACCGCAAGCACTGGAATTCGTACTGATCTAAAACGCAGCAGTTTGCTCAACGGCATATCAATGGCGTGACGTCAATTGGGGCAGATCCTTCGTTCGGTTTCAAAAATTTGAGAACCGAACGCGCTGCATTGCCAAATTGACTTAATTTTTATGGTGCAACGCCACATTGTCGCTGCGTTTGGTTAACACCCTCTGAACCGACTACCGCGAATGCGTTCGGATGTTCCCTGAAGCGGAGGGCGTCCGAAGAGACCGTAGCCACCGTGATGCGCAACGGTCTCGGTAGAAGGGGATGAGGTTCGAATGTCGGCAGCAACATACGGTTCGGAAAATTTCTATTCGGTCGCGTCGAACCGCGGTGCCTCTCTGCAGAGGCCGTTTCAGGTCTTCATCATCACCGGCGACTTTCTGCTGATCCTGCTCAGCTATTTTGTCGCGAGCGTGGTCTATCAATCATTGATGGGCGCGGCGCCGGAACTGGAGATTTCAATCGGCGCCGGGCTTATTGTCGGCGTTGTGTTTGTCGCGATCGCCTATTTCCAGGGCGTCTACGACAACCACCGCCTGCTCAGTGCGATGTGGCAGTTGCGCAAGGTGGTGGTGATCTGGGTGGTGTCGCTGACGATCCTCGCGGTCGCGGCGTTCCTGCTGAAGTCGACGGCAAACCTTTCGCGCGGCACGATCATCCTGTTTGCATTCACCGGCGTCGTCGCGCTGGGCGCGCACCGCCTGGTCTGGCGATTCGGCCTTGCCTCCACATTCACGAAAGGGCGGCTGATCGACCGGAAGGTCGTGTTGCTCAGCCTCAGATCGCTTGATTTTACCTCAAGCCGGTTCAAGGACCTGCACAAGAACGGTTTTGACGTCGTGCGGCATTTCGTGCTGGGCACGCCGGGCGACCGCGACGACGTGGCGTGGGATCGCCAGATCCAGGACGTGATCCGGCAATCGCGCGCGACGGACGCGGATGAGTACCTGCTGGCGATCGACTGGGACGAGTTGCCGATGCTGCAAAAGCTGAGCCAGCACCTGCGCGTGGTGCCCCAGCCCATTCGTCTGCTGCCCGACTTTCCGATCGCCGATCTGGTATCGCGGCCCTTCCTTCCGGTCAGCGGCACGATTGCGATCGAAATTCAACGGCCGCCGCTGTCCGTGCTGGAGCGCGCTCAAAAGCGCTGCCTCGATATCGGCGTCGCCTCGTTCGCCCTGCTGATGCTGGCGCCACTGATCCTGACGGCCGCGATCCTGATCAAGCTCGATTCGCCGGGCAGCGTGATTTTCCGGCAGTCTCGCCGTGGCTTCAACGGCAAGCCTTTCGAAATCTGGAAATTCCGCAGCATGTGCGTGTCGGAAAATGGCCACACGGTCACGCAGGCAACCAGGCAGGATGCCCGGGTGACCCGGGTTGGCCGGATCCTGCGCAGAACCAGCATCGACGAGCTGCCGCAGCTCTGGAACGTGCTGCGTGGCGAAATGTCGTTGGTTGGTCCCAGGCCGCATGCGCTGGCACACGACAATTATTATGATCAGGTGATCGGCAACTATGTGTACCGGCACCACATGAAACCGGGTTTGACCGGCTGGGCCCAGGTCAACGGTTTCCGGGGCGAAACGCCGACCATCGACCTGATGGAAAAGCGCGTCGAGTACGATGTGTGGTACGTCAGCAACTGGAGCATCTGGCTGGATCTGAAGATCATGGTACGAACCGCGTCAGCCTTGATGTACCAGGAAGCCTATTGAGGCCGTTGCGCCCGCCTGCCCAATTCCGCGATCTCCCCCGCATTTCCAACTGCCGGCTGCACATGCAGAAACCCCTGGGCGACGAAGCCGGGCGGGCGTCGTAAACGCGGTCCCCACCAGGCCTCGGTCGAACGTTTGGCCATTGCAAGCTGGAGCAGGGCGGCAGCGCGTTCGGAACCGCCGGGCACGGATGGTATCCTAAAAATGTTCAGCCGGCGCCGCCTTGCAGAGTGGGCCGACGCGCTCGAATGCGGAAAGTCTTAGGGGTGTTAGACAAACCCTCCGCAGCGCTGCCGCCGCGAAGACGCGAGCAAGCCGGGTGGCCGGCGGCCTCAGCTACCCCTCGACGTAGTAGCTGTTGTGGTGGGAGCCCTTGTATGCCTCGATCCGCTTCAGCATCTTCGGATTGGCGCCGTTCAGAACGGCACCCAGGATCTTTTTCTGAATCGGTTCCGAACTGGAAATGGATTCCAGCACGGCGCTGCGTGACGTTTGCCCCCATTGAATGACATAGACCATTCCGTCGATCAGGTGGCTGATCGCCTTGGAGTCAGTCACCGGCATGACCGGAGCCAGATCGACGAAGATGTATTCGTAGTTCTCGCGCAGCACCGCTAGCATGTCGGCCATCGCCTTGGACGCCATGATGTCGGCCGAATTGACCATCCGCGAGACCAGGAACGACGGCAGGAAATCCAGCCCGGTCTCCTTGCTGCGCTGAATGTGCTGGCCGAGCGTGCGGGGATCCCTCAGCGTTTCCAGCAGCCCGGTCTTGGCGCGGGGCGCCAGTTCCCGAGTCAGCGACCTCGTGTGGAGGTCGCCGTCGATCAGCAGGGTTCGGTGACCGGTCAAGGCGATCAGGTGGCCGAGATTTGCCGCGACCGTGGTTTTTCCTTCCTTGGGCAGCGACGAAACGATGCCGATGACCTTCACTTCGCGCGTCAGCCGCGCGACGTCAATCGAGACCTTGATATTGCGCAGCGTTTCCGCGTAACGCGAGAACGGATGGTCGATCACGTAGCGTGACAATGCTGCCTCTGCCTTGGACGGAGCCTTGTCGCGGGACACCAGCGCCATGGTTTTGCGCGCGCCGGGGCGGTCCGGGCCGATGTCGGGAAGAACGCCAAGGCATTTGATGTCGAACTCGTCCTCGACTTCGGCAGGCGTCCGCAGCACGTCATTGAGAAGCTCGCGCGCGAAGGCGGCGCCGATGCCGAAGCAGAGGCCACCGACGATGCCGCCGATCAGGAACAGCAGGGTCTTTGGCGAACTCTTCCGGTCAGGCTTGACGGCGGTCGAGATCACGCGGGCTTCGCTGATCGGAAAACTCTCCTTTTGCGTCGCCTGCTGCAGCTTCTCGAGGAAATTATTGTACAGATTGCGGTAGGTGTCGGCGGTACTCTCCAGATTGCGCAGCTTCACCTGGGCCTGGCCGCTGTTGCCGGCCTGGTTGACCAGGTTGTTCATGTTGCTCTCGAGCGAGCTCTCGCGGCTCTTGGCGATCTCGTATTCGCTCCGATAGGAATCGGCGATCCGCTTCACTTCATCGGCGATCGACTTGCGCATTTCCTCCATGCGGTTGGCGAGATTGACCGTGGCCTGATGAGTCTTGCCGTAGCGGTTCGACCAGTCGGTATGCTGCGCGGCGAGGTCCAGGTACTGGGCACGGAGCCGGGTGATGACGGCATTGTTGATGGCGTCGGTCACGGTCGGCTGGGCAAGATCCTTGCCCGAAATGGCCTCGATGCGGTCGAGCCGGGCCTTGGCCTCGGCGGTGGCGGCGCGCGCCTGGACCAGCTGGGTGTTGACGTCGGTCAGCTGCTGCTCGCTCATCAGGCCGCGGCTGGTGCCGACGATATTGTTCTCGGCCTTGAAGGCCTGGACGGCGCGGTCGCTGGCAGTGGCCTGCTCGCGCAGTTCGGCGCTGCGTTGCTGCAGCCATTCGCCAGCCCGCTTGGTCGACTGGTACTTGGCCTCGAGCGCGCCGACGATATAGGCGTCGGTAAGCGCATTGGTGATTCGCGCGGCCTTCTCGGCGTCGAGCGAGCGAAAGCTCACCGCAAGCACATAGGTCGTCAACACGCGCTCGACCTTGAGGTTCCTCTTGAGCATCCCCACCGCGATGCGTTCGAGACGTTCTACCGACGGCGGACCGTCGGAACCGAACAGGGCGGCGATCGCGCCGGAGATCGTGGCCATGGCGCCGCTGTTGGAGCCGATGAATTCCGGATCCGCGGCCAGCCGCATGCGACGCACGATCGACAGGATCAAATCGTCCGAAGTCAGGATCTCGACCTGGCTGTCGACAAAACCGGGATCGATCAGCGTGTTGGGAATCGCAGTATCCTTGTCCAGAACCTGGGTCTGGCGGGTATCCATCAGGATTCGCGAGGATGCCGTATACATCGGCGTCGCCGTCAGCAGATAGATCAGGACAAGCAGCAGCGTGCCGCCGGCAATCGACGCGATCAGCGGCCATTGCCGGCGCAGAATGGCGACGATGCGTTCCACGCTCAGCATCGAGGTGCCCAGGGCGACACCTTGCCTCGGCAGGTTCTGAAATTCGACGCGGGGCTGGTACATATGTAAGTTCATGCCTTCCGGAGATGACTATTGCGGCAGTGGCGGGCTCGCAAAGGGATCGACAAGTTCGGTCTTCCACTCGCCCGTGAGCAACTGGTCGTTCCTGGCCGGCGGCTTGACAGGCTTGCCGATGGCATGGGGTGATGCCGGTTCCTCGGTGACGGCGACGTAACCGGCCAGAACCGCGTTGTCGCCGAGGTTGCGAACGAAATCGATGATCTTTCGCGCGGCGGCCGGTTGCGGCTCCATGCGTTGCGGCGCGGTGCATTGCAGCTCGGCCTTGCGCAGCGCGGCTCCTATCGCCCGCTTGTTGCTCGTCGGCGCCTCGGCGGCGAGCTTGCGTACCGAAGGCAGCAATCCGTGATCGGTCGCCACATAATTGGCGAGCCGGGCTTCGATCTTGTCATTTTCGTTACGCAGGATTCGCAGCAGGGACGGCGGGTCGGCCGCGAACATCTCGAGCGCCAGCGTGGGAGCCCGATCGCCGAATGCCACGCATTGCGCATGGCCCATGCCAGCGCCGCATGCCGTGATGAAAATCACCGCAATCGAACGCCGACATAACCGAACGAGGCCTCTTCGAAACGAAGTCATCACTGTCGCGGTCCACCGTTGGCTTCTTGTCGTAACGAGGCCCAGGCTGACGATCGTGACGCGAGACTATGTCAAATTTTTGTGCGGTGCAAAAATGCAAAAGCCGTCCGATGTGTTGATGATCGGAGGGCCGAGATTTTTGACCATCAATCGCGCAGATGCGCACAAATAAGTTGCGCGATCAAAGTGTGCAAAGCGCGATCGAAATTAGGAATGATTAAGGCCGAGGCGAGTTGCGCGTGCGTTAACGCCTTGTTGGATTCGCGGGCAGGCGCACCGGACAGCGATCGCAAAAGGCAGGGACGAGCGCACGTAACAGCGCGATGACAAACGCGAAGGAAGCTCAATGCCGCGCCAACAGCATATTCCATGTGCAGGTCTGCGCGAGTTCCATTGGCGCCTTGCACCACAATTTGAACAGGCTTTCGCGAATCGGATTTGTCGCGACGAGAACCCGCCCGAATTCGTAGCGGCTGTCACGCACCGCGGCCGCTGGCACCAGCGCGTGGCAGGGACAATGTCTTTGCATGCTGTTGGCAACGATATTGCATCGCCTGCGTCGATCGCAAATGAGGCCGGCACATCATCGCCGCAATTCCGGAAGCCGGCGGCGCTGACCGGTTGAGATTCAAGATCTGGATCGGCAGCCTTCAAATGGTCTCATCTCCGTAGAATTCAGTCGGTAGAAATTCATATCGGCGACATCGAACGAGTCCGAGCACAGTCCGAAAAGAGTCCCATGACGGTTGCCGAATCTCCACCGCGTCCCCGGTGCGCCACATCAGGGCATGATCGGGTGCAAAAGCCGCATTATCTGCCGTTGGACAGCATCCGCGGCATCGCCGCGCTGTCGGTGGTCATCCATCATGTCGTGATTTCCAGGACGGTGATCGCAGCCTTTCCGCAGCCGGCCTGGATCGACGTTCCGTTTTTTCACAACGCATGGCTGTTCGTCGATCTCTTCTTCGTTCTCAGTGGCATGGTCATTTCGCTGAACTACGCCACGTCCGATTTCCGCGATTTCTCGCTGCGCGAGTTTGTTCTCCGCAGACTGGCCCGCATCTATCCGCTGCATCTCGTCACGCTGCTGGCGATGTTGATGCTGCGCTTTGCACGGCTCGGCCTCGTCGCCATCGGCATTCTTGCCGTCGCTCCGGTTCAGACCGAGGTGAATACCGGATACTCCTTCTTCCTCAACGTGTTGCTGCTGCAGTCGATGGGTCTTTTCGACCATCTCAGCTGGAATGGTCCGAGTTGGAGCATCAGTACCGAGTTCTACACATATCTGTTGTTCGGCGTGCTGCTGCTGGGGGCCCGGTACTCCGGCTCCCGACGGCTGTTTTACGCGGCGTCCGCCGTTCTGGTCATAGGCAGCGCATGGTTGATTGTCTTCGGTCTCGGAAAGCCGTCGCTGGATTTCCACACCGATTTCGGTTTCTTTCGCTGCGTCCTGAGCTTCTTCGTTGGCGTGCTGACCGTCAAAATCGCATCCGGCCTGCCATCAACGTCGCTGCGGGTGGCGCCATCCGTACTCCAGATCGGGGCACTGCTGGCGGCGATTGTGATCATATGCCTCGTCGGAATCCATCCGGCGCTCAGTTTCGCCGCGCCGTTCGTGTTTGCCGTGTTGCTCGGATCGCTGATGGCCTTTCCCACGGCGTGGCCGTTGCCGGCTTTGCTCGCGGTCCGGCCGCTGGTCTGGCTGGGGAAGCGATCCTATTCGATCTATATGGTCCATGCGATCGTCCTCGTGCTGGCTGAGTACGCCATCCGGGCAGCCGGTCCCCGACCGATCCGGGCGCTCGATGCGATCGCCGATGGAACTGCTGCGACGCTGCTGGTCGCGCTGGTCGTGGCCGGCGTTCTCCTGCTTTCGGACTTCACCTATAAACACGTCGAGCTGAAAGGAGGAAAGCTTCTGCTGCGGATCGTGGGGCAGGATATCCGGTCGCCGATATCGGCGGTTTCGCACGCCGGACAGGTGCGCAGTTGAGCTACGCCCAAGCCATGCATCGACGCCAGGCTCGGGGCGGACCGATCGTGATCCATTTCGAGGCGATCGCGCTCGCGATGTACTTCATTCGCGATGCCGCCGGAGGCATGCTGCGCTACTATTCGAGCATCTACGGGGTCGAAGCGCTCTGGTTCCTGCCGGATATCGCGGCCATCGGCTGCATCGTGCTGTTCGTCAATCGATGCATCGTCAGAAACCAGAGCATATTTGCCTTCATCGTCCTTCTCCAGATTCTGCTGTCGCTGGTGATCGGCTACGTATTTCTGGGCACCTTCAACGCGGCCCTTTCATCGTTCAAGATGATCGCTCCGATCTTCGTCGGGTTCTGCTTCTGCGATGCCAGCCTCGGTTCGTACAAGCGCCTGCTGTCGATACTGGCGCTGACGTTCTATCTGTCCATCGGCGGCGTGTATCTGTCCGCCTATGTGTCGCTGCCATGGGTCGGATTCACCTATGAATCGTTCGGCGCGGCGCGTACTGCGGGGCGGTTGTGGTGGACGATGTCGGAACAGCGGCTGGCGGGGTTCGCCGCCGACAATACCATGGCCGGATTTTTCATCCTGATCACCTTCGTGCTGACGTCGATACGCAGCAGCACGATCTGGTGTCTCGTGTTCGGATCGCTCTCGATGTACGCCATCCGTCTGACCACGAGCAAGACGACCATGGTGGTGCTCGGATTCTATCTGCTTTGCCTGCTGATCGTTCGCGCGCTTCCGGAAAGAATGCGGTTTCCGGCGGTGCGGCATCTGGCGCTGTGGTCCTTCGCCGCGATCTTCATCCCGTTCATCCTGATTCTGTTTCTGTCGGGCACCAATCTGACCACGACCAGCTCTTTCCTGTTCAGCATGCAGGACCGGATCAACAACAGCTGGCAGTTGCCGTTCTCCTATCTCTGGCAGCTGATGCCGATCGGCCTGGTCACGGGCTGCGGGCTGGGTTGCTTCAACTATCCGATGCAGCTGTTTTCGCCGTGGGCATCGCTCTGGGTTCCCGTCGATAATTTCTATATCGGAACCTATCTGATGTTCGGTCTGCCGTTCGTCGGCTTCATGTGGATGGTGTTCCGCGCGTCATTCCTGATCACCGACGTATACAAGCTGTGCACCATCTTCACGATGAACCTGTTTACGATCACGGTTCTGAGTTACGGGCCTGCAACCGGCCTGCTGATGATCGCGCTGGGATTCAGCGAGGTCTTCTCGCTTCACGCCTCACGGCAGATGCATCGGAATTCCGCGGGGCGCGATCGCGTACCGGTCCTGCCTGCCAATCCACCGTTGGCCGCAGCCGAATAGGAAGGGGATAGACCTGATGCGCACGCGCCTTGAATTCATCGACAGCCTGCGCGGAATAGCGGTTGTCGCCGTGCTGATCCAGCATCTGCTGGAACAGATCATCTTCACCCAGACGACGGGTCCGTACTACTGGGGCTTTCAGGGAGCATCGGGGTATTATTTCAATTTCGGTCGCTTCGGCGTCGTGCTGTTCTTCTTTGTCAGCGGTTTTGTGATTCCAAACAGCTTTCCGAACAGCTCCGCCCCGATCCGGGATTTCGTGACCAGCCGGTTCTTCCGGCTTTATCCCGCCTACTGGTTGTCGATCCTGCTGGCAGTCATCATCCTCCCATTGACCGATGCCAAGGTGTTTTCCTTGCCACAGATCGGCGCCAATCTGACGATGCTGCAAATGTTCGTCGGCGTTCCCAACGTCAGGATCGCCTATTGGACGCTTGCGATCGAACTGATCTTCTACGCCTCCTGTGTCTGCCTGTTTGCCGCGGGATTTCTCAAGCGGCGGATGACGGCCGTCGGGATCGTTCTGGGGGTATCAATCCTTTGCGCGGTCGCCTCGATTTTCATCGGCAACCGGATGGTGCTGCGCCTGATGGAAGTCGCCCTGAACCTGACGGCGATGTTTCTCGGCAAGGTGCTGCGCGATGCGGTCATCGAAAAGCGCCTGAACTGGGGCCATGTCGCGCTTTGCTCGGTCGCCTATGTCGCCTTCGCGCTGTCGGTGTCCTTTCGCCTGTATGGCGGCGGCACGTATGACGAGAAGACCTTCTTCTACGGATACTCGATGGCGTCCTCCTATGTCGGCGCCTGGGTCGTCTTTATCGCGTTCTGCGCCATCGGCAATTCGTCGCCCTGGCGGGCCTCGGCCTTCATCGGAAGGATCAGCTATTCGGTCTATCTGATGCACGCCTACGTGCTCAGCGTGATCGTTTACCTCTTCGGCGCGGGGAGCACGCCGCTGCAATGGCTGCTGTTCGCGGCCTCGGTAACGGGAATCTCGATTCTCGTGAGTTGGTTCACCTTTGAATTCGTCGAGAAGCCGACATTGGCGTTTGGGCACCGGTTCCGGTCCGGATCGCGGCCCGGCGCCCAGATCGTTCCGCCGCTCCAGAATCGCGTCGCTGAATGACAAAACATGCGAGAGCCGAGGCGTCCTTGACCGACAAGAGCTTCCTGCCATCGATCCAGGGTCTGCGGGGTATGGCCGCGCTCAGCGTGCTGATCGTGCACCTCTACGACATGCCGCTGCTGGCGGGGTTTCTGCCGCGCGTTCCCGGCTGGTTTCACGGCACCATCAATATGGGCGGGCACGGCGTCGAACTGTTCTTCATGATCAGCGGCTTCCTGATTCCGGCGAGCCTGGTTCGGCATGCCTCGGTCGCGAAGTTCTTCTATGACCGGGCCTTGCGGATTCTGCCGGTCTTCGTCGTGCTTCATCTCATCCTGTTCGTCGCCGGTCCGATCGTCGGCTACAAGTTCTTCAGGGATATCGATGCCGCCTCCTGGCTCGGGATATTCCTGGCGAACCTGCTGTTCGTGCCCGAAGTGCTGGGCCTGCCGATCGGTCAGCAGAATGCATGGACCCTGACCTATGAATGGGCGTTCTATATCTGGTTCGCCGCAACTTTCATGGCCGCAGCGAAGCAGCGAAGCTGGCTGGTGCTTTTGCTGGTCGCGATCGGGCTTGCCGGCATCCTGTTTCGGCCGATCGCAGCGTTTTTCGCCATCGGCATGCTGTTCAGCGCCGTCCCGATCCGGTTGAACCTGGCGGGTCGGGCAGGGCTGCTGGCCGGCGCGATCTGCGCGGCGGCGATGTATGTCAGCATCGAATACGTCCATCCGTTTGTCGGCCTGGTGCCGGGATTGCTGCTGTTTGCAATGGTGCTGGCGCCCGGTTCCGGCGTCGCGATCTGGCTGAGCAGACCGGCGGCGCAATTTCTCGGCAAGATCAGCTACAGCCTCTATCTGGTGCATCCGTTTGCGCTGTTCCCGCTGCAGATGCTGGGCGCCAGGCTGGCGGCGCGTGGCGTCGATCTCTGGCTGCTGTGGGGCGGATTCGTCGTGCTCGGCTTCACCGCCTCGATGGTGGCGAGCACGCTGAGCTACGAAGTGATCGAGTTGCGGTTGCGGCGCCTGCTGGACAATGCCTTCCGGCACACGCTGTTCCGGCCGGTCGAGAGTGTCGGGCGTCATGCTTGAGCTGGAAGCGGCAGCGCGATGACGGTGCGTTTGTTACCAGCGTTGGCGGCGGCCAGTCACGTACGGACGATGCCATGATTCTGAAAAACCTGTTGTCGATGTCCGGCGTGAACATCGTCAAGTCAGTGCTGCAGTTCCTGATGACGCTGCTGATGACCTGGTTCGTCAGCCCGGCGGAATTCGGGCTGGTCGCTTTCTCCTTGCCGTTCGTCGCCTTCATTGCGCTGCTGACCGATCTCGGGATGTCGAGCGCGATGGTGCAGCGGAACACGCTCACGCCGGACGAGGCGGGAGCCGCTGTCACGCTGATGCTGGTGATCGGGGTCGCCTGCGCTGCCTTGTTGGCAGGTCTTGCGGGCCCGCTGGCCGGCGCGGTCGGGATGGACGGCCTGTCAGTGGTGCTGGCCGCCCTTTCGGTCTCGGTGGTTCTCTCCATCGCCGCCCTTGGGCCGCGCGCGGTGCTGGAGCGCGAACTGCGGTATCAGACCATTGCGCTGGTGGAAGCCGGGGCTGCGTTTGCCGCCGCCGTCGTCTGCGTGGTCGCGGCCGTGGCGGGGCAGGGCATCTGGGCGCTGATTGCCTATTATGTGCTGGTCCAGGTCATCCGCGCCGCCGTCTTCGCAGCATTGGCGCGACATCAGATCCGGCTGAATTTCGGCTGGCGCCGGGTGTCGTCGATTCTGAGCTTCGGCGGCTGGGTGCTGGCGTCGAATGTCCTGAATTTCGCCGCGCGCAACATCGGCAATCTCCTGATCGGCGCCAAGCTCGGGGCGGCGGCGGTCGGCCTTTACGGCCTGTCGTATCAATTCATGATCCTGCCGCTGATGATCTTCTCGTGGCCGGGCGGCGGCGTGCTGATGGCGACGTTGAGCCGCATGTCCGGCCTCGGCCAGGATCGCGTCCGCCAGAATGCGGCGATCTGCGCGGTACTTGGCATGACCGCGATGATCACCTTTCCGGCGATGATTTACCTCACATTCGGCCTCAGCTATCCGGTGTCGGCGCTGCTGTCGCCGCACTGGCGGGAGGTGCTGCCGCTGATCGCCATTCTGGCGCCGGCGGGCGCAGCCCAATCGATCGCCGCCTATAGCGGTCCGATCCTGCTCGCGCGCGGCGAGGCCCGGCTGCAGTTCTGGATCAGCACCGCCAACAGTGCCGCCATGATACTGGCCTTCGTCGTGGCGCTGCCGTTCGGCCTGACGGCCGTCGCCGCCGTGTATACGATCGTGGCGATCATGGTCTGCGTTGCGATGCTGATTGTCGGGACGCGCCGGGCGGGGTTGCCGCTGGCATCGATCGCGAAATCGCTGGTTCCGGCCTCGGTCGCGACCCTCGCCGCCGCGGCGGTGGCGCTGGGAGCGGTTTCGGGAGAGATTGCGACGCTCAAGCAGTGGCTGCTCGCGACCGCGCTGTATGTGACAGTCGTGCCGGCCTGCTACGTCGCGTTCCGACGTCATATCCGTGGAAGCCTGCGGTCGCTGCTGGGCGGCCCGATGACCCATCCTCCGGCACTGGAGCAGGGGCCCGCATCATGACCGAGATCGCACTGAAATCGCCTGACCGAACGGAGCAATTGTCGATGCCATGGCGCGAGGATTTGTTCGCCAACACCGGCAAGTCGGGCGTCAAGGCCGCCATGGTCGCCTGGGCCACCAGTCCGGGCTTTGTCGCGATCACGTGGTGGCGCGTGGCGAAATGGCTGCGCGAAAGCGGCCGTCCCGGACGTGCGCTGTCGTGGATGATTCTGCGTCGCTGCCTGATGAACCGCGGCTGCTACATATCCTTGCTGGCCGAAATCGGACCGGGCCTCAATCTGCCGCATCCGACCGGCATCGTTGTCGGCGACGGCGTGCGGATCGGCCGGTCCAGCACGATCTACCAGAACGTGACGCTCGGACGGCATTCCGCCGACCGGCCGGGCTACCCGGTGCTTGGCGACGGCACTACCGTCTATGCCGGCGCCGTGATTATCGGCGCCATCGTCATCGGCGAAGGCGCGGTGGTCGCCGCCAATTCGGTGGTCAATCGCGAAGTAGCGCCGGGCGCGGTCGCGATGGGCGCGCCGGCCCGAATCGTCCCACAGGCGCGCCCGCCGGCCGAACTGCCCGATCAGGCGAACAGAAAATTACCCTGATCGAGTTGGTTCACGTAGGTGTTCTTCAAGAGGATGGTATCGTCGGCCGAAATGTGGATGAGGGCGTCGAAACCGGACTGCTCGATCTGCAAATGGCTGTAGTCGCTGACCAGCGATTGCGCGATCTGGATTATGTCATGATCGGCGCCGGATCCCGCCCTGAAGTTATTGATCTGATCGTTGCCGTGATCATAGGCGATGGTGGTCGATCCCGCCGAAGCGAACAGGTCGTCAAAGTTGCCGCCCGAAATCGTCAGCCCGGTACTGATGGCTGTGACTCGGTGCGTACCGTCGCTGTTTTGCAGGTCAACCAGCGTCAGATTGCCCTGGGCATCATAGGATTCGTGCCGCACTGCGCCGGGCGATCCGGCCACGACGAACTGATAGACTTCCCTGGCGCCCGACGGGCTCTGGATGACCTCCTGGGTCTGGGCTCCCGCGCTGTCGTAGAGGCCGGTAATCTTGGTGCCGTCGCTCTGGATAACCATCGTGTAATCGAGGGATCCGTCGGCATGGGTCCGGGTCACGGCGTCGATCTTGCCCGCCGCATCTATATGCTGATGCTGGGTGGTGTAGGTCTGGCCTTCGATATTGTAGGCGTAATTGTCCCGTGTGCCGTCCGCATGGTTGACGTACATCTTGGTCTTGACGCCCGCCGAATAGAGCGTCGTCGATGACGATCCGTCGGTATGCTGGAGGGTATGGTTGGTCAGGTGCCCCGACGAGTCGTACAGCTGACTCTCGGTCGATCCGTCGGCGTTGACGAGATAGGCCGATGTCTTGACGCCGCCCGAATAGTTGGTCGTGCTGGTGTCGCCGTCGGCGGTTTTCGCGATCTCCTGCACCACCTCGCCCGAACTGTCATAGATGCCCGTGGTACTCGAGCCGTCGGCATTCAGCACCACTTCGCGCATCTTTTGACCGGATGCATCATAGGTGCTCGTCACCTTGCTGCCATCGCTCTTGATCACCTGGGTGTAATCGAGCGATCCGTCGGCGTGGGTTCGCCTCACCTCGATGACCTTGCCGGTGGCATCGGCATGCTGCAGTTCGGTGGTATAGCTCTTGCCCTGGACGTTGTAGGACCATGTGTCGTGGGTGCCGTCGGCCTTGTCGACATAAAGCCTGGTCTTGACGCCATCCGAATAGAGTGTGGTGTAGGTGGAGCCGTCCTGCGTGTAGTGGACGGAAGTCGTCAGCTCCCCGGCCGCGTCATAGAGTTTGGTTGCTGCCGTCCCGTCGGGGTTGACGACATAGAACGCGGTCAGCACCGCGGCGGTGTAGACCTTCGTCAGCACGGCGCCGCCATTGTCCTGGATGATCTCCCTGGTGAGATTTCCCGATGGATCGTACTGGCCTGTCGTCGTTGCTGACGGAGTGACCGTGATGGAAGTGGTCTTGTGGCCGGTCGAATCATAGAGGGTGGTGACCTTGATTCCACTGGTCGAGATGGTCTGGGTGTAATCGAGCGATCCATCGGCGTGGGTTCGCGTCACCGCGGTCACCTTGCCGGTTGCATCGGCGTGCTGCAGCTCGGTGGTATAGCTCTTGCCCTGGACGTTGTAGGACCATGTGTCATGGGTGCCGTCGGCCTTGTCGACATACAGCCTGGTCTTGACGCCATCCGAGAAGACCGTGGTGTAGGTGGAGCCATCCTGGGTGTGGTGGACGGAAGTGGTCAACGTCCCCGCCGCGTCATAGAGTTTGGTTGCGCTGGTACCGTCGGCGTTGACGACGTAGTGCGCCGTCAGCACGGTCGCGGTGTAGACCTTCGTGGTAAACGAGCCGTCGGCATGCTGGACCATCTGCTTGGTCAGTTGTCCGGACGTGTCGAACTGGTCGGTGACGGTGGCCGACGAGGTCACGACGATCGTCGACGTCTTGTGGCCGGTGGAATCGTAGAGCGTGGTGACCTTGGTTCCGTCGTCCTTGATGATCCGGGTGTAATCGAGCGAGCCGTCGGCGTGGCTCCGCGTCACCGCCGTCACCTTGCCGGAGGCGTCGGCGTGCTGGAACTCGGTGGTATAGCTGCGACCCTCAATGTTGTAGGTGTAGGTGTCGTGGCTGCCGTCGGCATTGGCGACATACATCTTGGTCTTGACGCCGGCGGCATAAAGCGTGGTCGAGGACGAACCGTCGCTGTTTTTGATCGTTTCGCTGACCACAACTCCCGTCGCGTCGAAGGTTCTGGTGTTCTTTGAACCGTCGGCCGCGACCGTTACCTCCTGGGCGGTGATGCCGGCCTTGTAGATTACGCTGTCGGTCGATTGATCCGCATGCACCGTCACCTTGCTGGTGATGACGCCATCGGTGTAGGCGGAGTTGGTCGTGGATTGCAGGACGCCGCCGGCATCGAAGACCTTGGTCCTGCTCCAGTTGTCGTCCGAGATCGTTACCGAGAACGCGTAGCCGCCCTGGATCGCCGCGAGCACCTCGCCGTAATGCGATATGATGTAGTTCATGGTCGCTTCCGACGCGACCGGAAGCGTGTGGGTGTCGGTCAGCGTGATGGTCTGCAGCGTGTCGGATCCGTTGAGATCCGACAGCAGCGCCACGATCTCAACTGCCGTTCCGCTGACGTCGGCGGGAATGTCATCGACCGGCGGTACGACGCCGGGACCATCGATTTCGATGATCAGTGGATGATCGGAAACCGGAATGACGAAATCGCTGACGTCGGTGTAAACCGCGATCGGCGTCGTGCCGCTCAGCGTGTCGTAGACCCTGATCGACTGGTGCACGCTGCCGAGATGCACCGTGACGTTTTGCGCCGGATTGACGATCTCGGTGTCGGTCGCATCGTCCCAGATGCGAGGCTCGGCCCAGATCACCAGATCATAGGCGCCGTTGCTCTTGCCGAGCACCATGCTGGAGCCGGTGGCGGGCATGTTGTCCAGCGAATAGTCCAGTGACTCCGTCGGTTGACGGCCGCCGGTTCCGTCATCCGCCAGAATGGTCGTCAGGTTATGAATTGCCGTCGCGGCGAGCTTCGGCGTTCCATCGTCGTTGAACAGGCCGAAATTGGCCTGGGGGTCCGTGTTGTCAGCGCTCGAATCGCGGTCCAGCAACTCGTAAAGGTAGGTGCTGCTGACACCCTTCTGGTAGGCGGCAACCAGCGTGTTGAGAATCGACTTCGCCTGCACGGTTTCGCTGGCGCCGACATACGCCGTGTCTTCTTGCGTCGTATAGCCGGTTTCGGTGATGACGATCGGCCGTCCCGAGGCGCTGGCGCCGGCAATGTCGACGCTCTTTTGCATCGAAATGCCGGTAATGGAACTCGTGCTGATGTAGGTGTGCGCGTTGGCATAGTCCGAATAGTTCGACAGATCGCCGAGTTCCGCATAGGCGGCGAGGTTGTCGTGGCTGAGGGTGAGATTGTAAACCGGTATATCGGCGAGATACGGGTTGTCATTCACCGCCGTATAGAAGGCGCTCTGAAACTGGGCGGCCGCGGCGATGGTGGAGGAACCGTTATAGCTGAAGTGCTGAATGTTGGCTTCGTTCAGTCCCTCGAGCGCGGAAATGCTGCCGGGGTGACTCGCCTCGAACTGTTCCAGCGACACCAGGTATTGCTGCAGGCCTGCGCTGCCCATGGCAGGCAAGCTCGAGGGAACAAGAAAATCAAATGTGTAGCCGGCGGCGGCCAACCCCTCGAGCACGGGCTGCGCCTCCGGATTGGCCGCCATTGCGTCGCGTAACCGGGTGATGCCGAGATATTCGAGGCTGTCGATCATCATGCTGAGGTTGTCGTAACCGCCCCAGGAAAAGCCGACATGCGTGTTGACGCCGATGGAACTAACGAACGCATTTGCGGAAAGAATGGTCTGGTCAGGTGTCGTCGTTGCCATCAGTGGATCCCGCGCGCTGGAGGAGATGATGCTCTACGTTCAAATTTTTATCGGCGTGTTGGGAAAACGGATAAAAATAGAGCCAACCGCGGTTTTTGATTCACGCGCTCTCAAGCAAGGAAAATTTTTCAGTATGAGACGGCTGTGAAGGAGTCGTGTGGCATCAGAATGGCGTCGCGTTCTTTCTCGCGATTTGTTTTGCCCTTGATCGCCGCAACATGCTCAGAATATGAGCGGCGCGCGCGAGAGTTCCGCGCGATGGAACATTCGACTCCATGGAACATCCGACTCGAAGTGCGTTGCTTCGCCAACATCGTGTTGGTCGCATGACGACACGAATGCTCGTGCTCGGAGGGTGAATATAAACGGCGGGATTGGTCAGGTTGCGGCGAAAGAGCGAATGTCTGCCGTCACGACAGATGGCATAGGTTCGCATTTTTCCCGCAAGGCGAACAGGAATTCCATCGTGAAGATCAGAAGGTGAGGGGGACGCTGCGTGAGCCGATCGCTGATCGGCAAGTTGGCCACGGCGTTGCCGTGATTGACGACTTCCAGGTCAGCGACTTCTGAAATGTGCCCGAATATCCTTACGCAGCCCGCCGTTCATGCCGGCCGTCGGTCGCCGGCTCGTTCTCGCGCACCCGCCGATCGGAGAACGACCACCAGATCGTGGCAACCACCATCACCAGGCAGGCCAGAAATCCCGCGGCGAACCCGAGCAATGCCGGTAACAGATCCATTGCTTGCCTCCCTGATTGTCGGCGAAAAGCATAGTGAAGGAAGCGCCGGTTAGTAAGGAGTTGCGGCAGGTCATTGCTTTTCGTGCTTAACGGTTGGAATCCCTGGCAGTATCTGGATGAATTTTACCCCTTCTCGCAATCGCAGCAGGGATTTGCTGCGGTGCGACATCGATTTGCAGGCCATTTTGGGGAAAACGGCTGTATAGATGCCTTAAGCCCTTGAGGAGGCTTTGATTGTCAACGTTTCTCTATGTGATTGCCGGTTGGGTTCTCTTTAATATTGTCGTTGCCGTCGGGATGTATTTCAGGCCGGTCCGCAAGTCGGGCCCTGATAGCCCGAACGCGGCGCCATCGCGGGAACTTGCCAGGCAGCCGGGCAATGATGCGAGCAGTGGCTCCCCGCGACGCGATGCCGTCACCAGACACGGCAATCCGCTCCCGGCGGGGCTCACGAGACTGCTGTTCTTCGGCTTCTGGCTGAACGATCGCGTTCGTGCCCGTCCCGTCGTGGTGGAGCGCGAGCGCACCTACGTGGAGTGAACCTGCCGGGACGGCTGCCGGCGATCGCGGTCCGGCTATTCGCCTGCCTCCATCTGCCGTGGCGCGGTCAAAAACTCGCCCCGCCATGCAATCAGCGCGACCGCCATCATCGCAAACGTGCTTTTGCCGAGGAGCCAGATCGAGGGTTCGGAAGGCAGCATCGAGAGAGATCCGATCGCGATGGCGGCGACGACGGCCGCCGCGACGAGAAGGAGGCGCGGAACAGCGCCGAAGCGAATGGTCGGTCCGCTTGCCAGCAGCATCACGATGGCGGTCGCAACGGCGGCCGCGGCGACGATGCCGGGCGGTCTGATGCCTGCCGCCGCCGCCAGCCCCGAGCAAGCCAGAACCGCCAGTAACTGGCCCGCCGCGACCACGACCAGCCGCAGCGCCGACTTTTGCAGATGGGGAAGAATGGCCAGCGTCCCCTGCAGATGCAGATGCAGAAAGTAAAACGCCGCCGCCGCCGGCGCGGCTGACAGGAAGCTCGCCAGGATGTCGTGAGGAACGAACAGGCGCGCGACGTCGGGAAGAAATCCGATCAGCCCGCCCAGCATGATCGCCGTCGAGCAGATGATGAAGTCGAACAGCCGCGCCGTCGTCTGCCTGGCGTCGCGGTCGCTGCCGCGGTCGAAGCGAACCACGACGTCGGGATAATTTACGGTGTGAATCGCAGAGACCAGCACCGTGAACGGTCGCTGCAGCAGGTCGAGCGCCATCGAAAAGCCGGCCGCCGCCGCGGGCCCGGCCGAGCCCAGGCGACCGACGACGATGAATCGGATCATCACCGGCACGGCAAGATGCAGCACCGAAGCGGCGGCCGCGAGCATGCCGTAGCGGCAGAAACCGGCGAGGTCGGCGCGCGCCGTCAGGCGCGGTCGCCATTGCAGCAGGGAGCGGTCGGCCAGCGAGCCCAGCAGCAGGGCGATCATCTGCCCGACAACAAGCCCCGCAAGCGTCGCCGTGGCATTGCCGAACACCATGGCGCCGGCGATCGCTCCGGCGAGCAGAAGGGTAGCCCGGCCGATCAGCAGCATGGCGGCGGCGCCGAGCCGGCCGGATACGCGGATCATCATGAAATGAAGATCGGTGACGCCCTGCGCCGCCGCCAGTGCCAGGCCGAGGAAGGTCAATTCCAGCGGCAGTCCGGCGAACAGCGAGAGCAGGCTGCCGACCAGGACCAGCGCAAGTGCGCTGAGGCCGGCGGCCGAAAACAGCGACGAACGCAGTCGCACCGCATCGCTTCCGGTGGCAGGCGCCAGGAAACGAACCCCCGCCAGTTGCAGCCATTCGAACATCAGCACGCACAGCAGCTGGCTCGACGCCAGCGCCAGCGAGAATACGGTATAGTTCGCCGGCGACAGGATGTGGCTGATCGCAAAGATCAGCGCGATCGCCGTCACGCTCTGATAGGCATAGCTGCCGAAGGCGAGGAGGCGAACCATCGCGCGTCAACCTCGTCTTGTCGTGGGCGCGCGCGATCGCGAAGGCGGGTTTCGAAGGCGCTCCGGCCGGCCGGCATTCACGAGGACGCCGCCTTGCGCCGGTCGGTGATCTGTTCGAACACCCCGCGGTATTCGGCGATGACGTCGGCAAAGGTCCTGCGGGTCTGTCTTTCCGCGAGCTTGCGGGCCATATCCCTGATCCGCTGCGGCTCCGCCACCAGTTGCAGAATGCTCTTAGCCAGCGACACCGGATCGTGCGCGGTCAGCCAGCCGGCGGCGCCGCCATCGATCGCCTCGGGAATGCCGCCGAAGCGCGTGCCAAGGAACGGCTTGCCGGCCGCCTTGGCGTCGGCGACGACGATCGGGCCGGGCTCTTCCCAGATCGAGGGAACCACGACCACGTCGACTTTCTCGTAGAACTCGGCGGGTGCCACAAAGCCCAGAAATTCGATGCGGGCGTTGGGCGCCATCGTCTTGATGAGTTGCTGTTGTTTTTCGTCGGTGCGGCCGGCGATCAGCAGTCGCACCGCCTCGGGAGGCACGGCGGCGATGGCGTGGATCAGGTTGTAGATACCCTTCTCTTCGGTCAACCGCCCGATGAAGCCGAGGGTGATCGTCGGATCGGGGCTGGCGTTGGTCGGTTCAGCCGGTGCCATCAGGGAGGCGTTGCGGATCACGGTACGGACCGGGGTGTCGAGAAAAAGTCCAAGCTCGCTGTGAATGTCGAGGATCCGCTGACTGACGCCGACGACGCCGTTGACATGGCTGGTGGCGCGGCGGCGATTCACCGTGAGGATCTTGCAGCTCAGGCAGGTGTGCGCGCAGGCCTTTCCGTCCGAGAAGCGCGAACATCGCGGGCAGCTGAGATAGTAGTCGTGCAGCGTATGCACGATCGGAATCCGCGCTTCCGCTGCGACTTTCCAGACTGCCGTCGTCAATCCGGAAAGATTGTTGGAGTGCATGACGTCGGGCCGGAAGGCCCGTATACGCTCCGAGACCAGCGTCGCGGTCTGCTGCCAGTCCTCGACCGCATGCCAGACTCCGCGCAGCGGCGCGCTGTGCTGCTCCGAGAACGGCAGATAGATATTGCGCACCGGCGCCGCGTAAACCGTGACGCCGTTGGCGATTTCCATTTGCTGGTTCGCCGTCGAAGCCGCGCGGACCACCTCGACGCCGTCGCCCGATGCTGCGAGTGACTCTGCGAACTGCCGGGTGAATATCTCGGCCCCCCCGATAATCCTCGGGGCCTCCGGTGTCGGATACACGGAACTGATAATCAGCACTCGCATCGTCACAATTGCTCCGGGCTTGAAAATCCCCTGTCTGGAAAACTCGCGAGATCGCTTTTAATTCTATTGCCCCGCATCAAGGTTGTTTTGTGCCCTTCGCGGCATAAAGCGCGAGGTATCCGCCGACGATCGCGGCCGGTGAGAACTTGTCCGCGAAGTCCGGTTGCGGCGGCTGGGTCTGTTTCCACCGCGAGGCGTCCTCGATCGCCCGCAGCATCAATCCCGCCAGTTCGCGATGATCGTGAGGCTCGTAGGAGCCGATCAGCGCCGACATTTCGGATATTTCGGGAATGCCGCCGGCCGTCGAGCAGATCGTTGGGCGGCCCGCGCTGATGCTCTCGATCAGGGTGCGGGGCAGCGGCTCCGGCCAGACCGAGCTGATCAGACAGACGTCCACTCCGGCGTAGAAATCGCGCGAAAGCGTAAAGCCGAGCCATTCGACGCGGCTGTTTGGATATCTTGCCTTGAGGTCGCCCACATAGGGTTCGACGCCCTTGCCTGCCACTTTCAGCCGCCAGCCCGCATCGGGCAGCAATTCGGTTGCCCTCAGAACGACATCGATGCCCTTTTCGGATTCGACCCGTCCGATGTAGCCAAAGACCAGATCACCGTCGGTGGCTGGCAGGCTCGGCGCGACATTGGCGGTATCGGCGATATTGTAGATGACCTTGTCGGGGATGCCCGCGAAGTAACCCGCCTTCTGGTGCTGGTCGAGCACGAACTGGCTGTTGGATGCGACCGCGTCGACCCGGTGCGACGCATAGCGATAGGGTGCGGTCAGGGTGACGCAGGCAGCGCATCGCTCCTTGCAGGTATGCCCGTTCCTGAACAGCGTCGAGCGCTTGCAGATCAGTGAATAGTCGCGCAGCGTATGCACGACGCGGATGCCGCGCCGCTCGGCTTCGGGCCACAGGGACACCGAAAATCCGGTCAGATTGTTGGTGTGGACGACGTCGGGCTTTTCGACGTCGAGGATTTCACCGAAGCGGCGAGCCGCCTTGCGATTCCAGATATCGCGCAGATGCCAGCCGAGCCGCTGCAGCGGCGATGGTTTGCGGTCGCGTCCGAACGGCCAGTAGTAGTTGTCGATCGGCAGGCGGTAGACGCTGACGCCCTTGAGCTGGTCGATGACGGTGTCGGGGCCGTTGTGCAGGCAAACGGCCGTGACCTTGTGGCCGCCGGCGGCCAGCGCTTCCGCCAACAGGGAAACCGAGACTTCAGCGCCCCCGACGATCTCCGGGGGGTACAGCGTATTGACGAAGAGTACTTTCAACGCTCGCCTCGCAGCTTTCAGTGGTCTCTTTGACGAACGTCGAATTCGGGAATGCCGGCCTCATCCGCCTTCACCAGCAACGGCGTGCTGGAAACCGTCATCCAGGCTCCGGCGGCCGGCTTCGGTGAGGGATCGCAGGGGTACTCGAAGCTCGCCGTCGGCGCGTCGCCCTTGAGGCGGATCTCGTAACGTTTGGTCGGGTCGTTCGACCACACCGCCAGCCGCTGGCCTTTGGCCGTGGCGCTCTTGATGGCGGTGACATCGTTTGAAACCTTCATCATCTCGGCCTTGAGGCTCGAGCGGACGAACGCCCAACTGTCGCGAACCGCGCAGACCGCAGGCTTCGGGGTATTGTCGAAGCGATAGAGACCGAAATTGTCCTCGATCTCGGACGGATTGGTTCCGCTGTCCTTGAGCTCGTACAGCCATATTCCCTTGAGCCAGCTTGATGCCGTCGGCGCCCACAGGATCAGCTGAGCGATGTTGTCGGCTTGGGCCTGCGCATTGACGCCGCATTTGCCGGTGGGAGTGGGCCATCCGGTTTCGGTGACGTAAACCGGAAAGTCCGGCCGGCCGCTCGCCCGGGTGACGAGACGATGGAAGGCGTTCAGCCGCTCGATCACCTCGGCGGCGGAGCGCCGCGCGGGGCGGTCGCAGTGGTTGTACAGATGGACGGAAATGCCGTCGGCATATTTCAGCAATCCCCCCTGCAGCAGGCTTTCGGTCCAGCGCCATCCCGGGTCGTCGCCGATGGCGCCGACGACGAACGGGGCATTGGGCGCGGTGCGCTTGACCGCCGGGTAGGTTACCGCCGCCAGCGCAAGGTAGTTCTCGGCGTTGAAAGCGGGATTGCTCCGGGTCGCGATATTCCACTCGTTCCAGAGTTCGAACAGCGGCGGCGGACCGCCGACCGATCGCGCCGCGGCGATGGCGTAGTCGACGAAACGCTGTCGCGCCTCGTCGGTGGTGGGCGGAAGTGAATTCGGCACCAGATGATGGCCGGCGCCGAGAATCAGGATCGGCCGTGCGGTGCGCGCATTGATCTGCGCCTCGAGCCGGCTCAACGGCGCGGCGAAGCCCAATCGGCGGTTGGGCAATTCGAAGTCCGACCAGGACAGATCGTCCCGGAAGGAGGTGACGCCCAATTCCTGCATCTGCTTGATATTGGTAGCCGGCACGTAGCCGCGCTTGCCGACCGCGCCGCCCAGGCCCTGATGGGTGCCGACGCCGAGCAGGAACCGGTCCTGCAGTGGATGGCCGGCCTGGGCTCGGGCATCCTGTGCGCCAATGGCATGGATCATCGTCGTCGCGAGAATGATCGCCAATGCATGCCGCAGCAAACGAGACCGGTCGGACCTGATCATGCTTTCCTTCATCCGCAGCAAACAGGGGTGTGCCCGGTGGACGTGTTTGAATTCGGCTAGTGCACCGTCACCGATACCTCGCCCGCGCTGCGCCCCCGGCAGCTTGCGGCTTGGGGGAAATGACGACTAGCGAACCGTATCCCTGATGTTGACCGCATTGGTGGTGACCGAGTTCAGCATGGTCATGAACTTGATGATTTCAGTCGAGGGCGCCTCCGACACGACGATCAGGTCGTGATCGCGAATCTTGAAGGAGTCCGCATAGAAGAATCCGTCAGCTTTGCTCATGTCGAACGTGTAGGCGGTCGGCGCGACGTTTGTCGGGAACCGGGAGGCGTCGATTCCGGCGGCTTCCAGCAACGGCTTGGGCTCGTAGCGCATGACATTGACCGACCGGGAATCGGCGCGCGCCCCGTCCAGTCCGCCGGCCTTGGCCACTGCCTCGGCCAGAGTCATGCTGTCGTTTTCAAAGGTGAAGCGGCGGTTGTTGGTGCCGCCGATCGAGCCGGGAGAGGGCGTCGCGCCCAGCACCATGAACACGCGCGGTTCGCGCGAAAGGTAAACCACATCGCCCGGCCCCAGCGGCGCATCCTCATTCGGCCGATGCACCACGGCGCTCATGTGCTGTACGTAGGTCCGGCCGTTGCGCTTGATGGTGACCTTGGTCTCGTAGGCCGGATATTTCGGACCGCCGGCGCGCGCGATGGCGCCCATCAGCCGGATGCCGCCGGGATCGGCCGCAAAGCGCAGCGGTGCGTTGACTTCGCCCAATACGCTGATCTGGTTGCCGCGCTGCTCCGCCACGGAGACGACAACTTGCGGATCTATCGCCCTGTCCTTGAGTTTATCGCGAATGATATTGCCCGCGGCCCGCGTGGTGATACCCGATACCTTGATCGAACCGGCATAGGGCACGTTGATATTGCCGGACTGGTCGACCTGTTGCTTCGGTATGTCGACGAAATTGCCGGGACGCACGCTGGCTTCGCGCGGAATGAACAGACCGCCCGGCTGGGCTTCGAAGACGGTAACGGCGACGACGTCGCCGATGCCGATCCTCACGTCGCGGTAGTTGCCGCCGGGAAGCTTGGCGAACGATCCGATCGGCGTGTCCGTAACCTGGTTCGATGCTCTGAGGATTTCGGGATTGATCGGGACGACCGCGTAGGGCACCTGCGCCGATGGCGCACTGGTCACCGCGGCATTGGTGTTGACCGAGACGGCGTTCGGCCCGTCCTGCGGCGTGAAGCCGGCGCACCCGGCGAGCGATGCGGAGATCGCGGCCGCCGCAAGGCGCGGCTTGACGCGATCGAGGAAGGCCAGGGTCAGGGACAACTGTGTACTCAACTCTTGCCTCACAAAACTCGATCCCGTACCGCCGCAACCGTTCACCCTGCACCGCAGTATAGGAACGGAAGAAGAGTTGAGAGTCACGTGCGATTCCATGGAACTCTCTCATCGCCCAACGCTGTGATCATCCTGCAACGATGCGTTGCCTGAATTTCAGCGTGCCTGATTAATCCGATTGCAGGGTTGCTCGATTTCAGGACTGGCCTGAACATTGCTGCCGAGTTCGAGATAAACCCGGTTGAGCGCGCGGTGCGTCATTTCAATGTCGTAAAATTGTCTGAAACGAGCATAGCCGCGTTGGCCCGCCGCCTTTAGATCAATTTTGCTCACCTTCCGCAGCGCGTCGACAAGGGGCGCAACGGACACCGGCTCACAGAGCAAGCCGGTGATGCCGTCTTCCACAATCTCAGGCAAAGCCCCGACACGAAACGCAACGATCGGCTTGGCTGCCCGCATTGCTTCGATGGCGACCAGCCCGAAGGCTTCCCAGCGCGACGGTATGACCACCAGATCGGCTACCTCGAGATGAGCCTCGATCTGGCTTCGATTCATCCAGCCGAGCAGAGCGACGTTGTGCGGAACATCGGAATTCTCGTCCTTTCCGATGACGGATGCTCCGATAATGCGCACATCGATGAGTTCCGGGAGACGTCGCGCCGATTCAATGAGCAGATCGCAGCCCTTCTGCCGGTCGAGCCGCCCGATAAACAGCACCTTGGTCTTCTGCGAGGGCCATATCGCCGATGTCGCATCGAGCGTTGGCCGGTTGCGCGAAATGCCGTTATGCACCAGAACCAGCCGCTTGACTGAAATTCCGGCGCGAATGGCTTCGTCAAACTCATCGCCGGAAATACAGATGATCCGGTCGGTAATTCCTGCGAAGACGCGCTCCACCCATTTCGTTACCTGATGGCTGAGCCGCGACGTCTCGCGCGAGAAGGCCCAGCCGTGCGGACAGTAGACGACACGCGGCCCGCCGCGTTTCAGCAACAATACCGGCCGGATCACCAGCCCGGCAAAGGTCGAATGAATGTGAACCACATCCGGCTGCCGGCGCCTGATCTCGCGCAGCGCCGCGAATGCCATTCTGAACAGGCTCAAAAAATTGCGGCCTTCGCGCTGGAACGGCGTGATTTCCCGGTCTTCGAAGCCGGTGAGGTCGTCGCGGTGGTCGGATGGAATAACGTAATGCACATTTCCGCGGCCGAAGCTGGCGCGCTGAAGCGGGTGCAGTTCGTTGAGGTAGGTGGCAATTCCGCCGCGAACCGTTTCGGCGACATGCAGCACCCTTAAAGTTCCGTCCTGTCCGATCGGCACACATCCATCCTCTACGTTTTTGCCGCAGCAACAAAAGGCATCGCTTCATACGTGCTCGGTTGCAGCAATTTTTGGGCCTAGATGTGTTCTTCGCTCGTCAGGGTGCGCCTTCCGTCCTGGTGTTGCAGAGAAAGCGCAGCAGGTCGTTGGCCGATTTGCTCCACGAGTACATCGCCAAGCGCAATTGCTGCCGGCGTCGTTCGTCATCGGAAATTGTTCCTGCTTCAATTCGTTCGCGCATCCGCTGGCAAAGTTCCCCGGCGTTGAGCGGATCGAAATAGACGGCGGCATCGCCGCAGGTCTCGCGCACAGCGTCCGCGGTGCTGGCGATGACCGGGCAGCCAAACAGCATTGCCTCCAAAGGAGGCACGCCGAATCCTTCATAGAGGCTGGGAAACACGAATGCGGTCGCGCGCGAATAAAGTGCGGCGATTTCGTGATCGCTGAGGCGGCCGGCCAGCACGACGCCGGCGTCCCCGGCGGTCGGACCGCCGGAAAATACCTTGTTGTTGTCGCCACCCACTACAACCAGCGGAATGTCCGGCCGGCCGAACTGCCTGGCGGCCTGGATCGCCAGAGCGATGTTCTTGTTCTTTGTCATGGATCCCACCGAAAGAAAGAATCGATAGGGCACAAGCCCGAGCCGGTCGATCACGCCGAAATCGGGAACG
This sequence comes from Bradyrhizobium sp., assembly GCA_030681365.1. Lineage (GTDB taxonomy): Bacteria > Pseudomonadota > Alphaproteobacteria > Rhizobiales > Xanthobacteraceae > Bradyrhizobium. Next base: position 10,578 of record JAUXWH010000044.1, on the reverse strand, counting down.
GTTGCCGCGAAATGTTCCGCGCTGTTGGAAAACACCGGGATTGCCGCGGGTGGCAGCCGCAAGGCGTCGGCGAGTTCCCGCCGCGAAAAATCCGAGACGGTGGCGATCGAGGCACGGCGGGCCAGCAGATAGCCGAGTGCGCGATGCACGGTCAGATAGCTGGAGCTGAAGAAATCGGGCCGCCGAAACACCTGCGCGTCATGGATGACGACGAGCTGGTTGCGATGGGCGACCGGCCCGGAATTGGCCAGGCTGATGAGACGGCCGCCCCACGCGGCCCGCGCAAGATCGAGCTGGTCCCAGGCGTGTCCAGTTCGCCGGCCGACCTTCCTTGTCTTTATATAGGCGAGGTCGATTGCGGCAGTCGCGTTGGGCGGCGCAAGAAGTTGCCATTCGGCATCGCCCAATGACCGCGGTGCTTCTCCGCTTGCCAGCATGCGGTCGATCGCCTTGACCATCTCGGCGGCATAGCGCTGAACGCCCGTGAGGGACTGCGACAGAAACCTGCCGTTGATAAAGATCTTCAAAGGCATCGCATTCAAAACGTCATGTGATGATGCCTCAATTGCAGGCAGGCTCGGGTCAGGGCATCAATCATCGATTTCAAACTCCGCTGAACGAGCAGCAACGATCATCGCGCTTTGCGCGTTTGTCGGCGTTGCACGATAATGGGAGACCAATTCCGGTTGTTGTGTGGCTGCTGCGAAGCGGACCGCCGTTCGAAAGGAATCAATTGTATCGCGTCGACCGGAAAGGCATCATGGTGATGAAGAAATGAACAGGCTGTGTCGCGCAAGAGCGCGGCCAGCGTCCCTGATCGTATGTTGAGGGAATCAGGGCCGGCCCGGCCCTATCCGGCGAGAAAGCCACCGTCGACCGCGACGACGGTGCCGGTGGCGTAGCTCGACGCCGGCATGCACAGAAATGTGACGGCGCCGGCGACGTCATCCGGCTGCCCCCACCGCTTGAACGCGGTGCGATCGGCGATGCGCTGATAATGCGCCTGATCCTGTCGCCCGGCCTCGTTGATGCTGGTTTCGATATAACCCGGCGCCACCGCGTTGACCCGGATCCCTTCGGGCGCCCAGGCCAGCGCCAGCGCCTTCGTCAGCATCACGACGCCGCCCTTGCTGGCGCAGTAAGCGGGGATACGGGGCAGCGCCAGGGTCGCATTCATCGAAGCGATATTGACGATTGAGCCTTTGCTACGCGCCAGCGCGCCGCGGAAGGCGGTGCAGGTCCGAAACGTGCCCGTGAGGTTTACATCGAGCACTTTCATGAAGGTGGCGATCTCGTATTCCTTGTCGCGCGCCAGGATGCCGGCGCAATTGATCAGCGCATCGACGCGTTGCTGGGTTTTCGCGAAAGCCTCGACGGCCGCGTCGTCGGTGACGTCGAGCGGCCGGATGGTCAGCCCCGCGCGCGGGCGAAGCGACGAAGCCGAGATCGCGGCTTCGTCCACCGCGGTGGCGCTGACGGTTGCCCCGAGGTCGCAGAACAGGTTCGAGATCGCGGCGCCGATGTCGCCCGCGCCGCCGATCACGGCGGCATGAAAGCCGGATGGCAGGGAAAACCGCTGTTTCATGGGATGGTGCTCCTGGATGGACGGCGCCGTCATGGGCGCGGCGGCGCGGTCGATTCGCGGACGATCAGGGAATAATCGATCTCGTGATGCATGATGGTCTGCTCGCCCGCGAGATGCCGGACCAGATATTCACCGGCGCGCTGCCAGGTGGCGCCGGTCGGGACCTGGATCGTGGTCAGGCTCGGCCGCAAATGGCGGCTCCAGTCGAGATCGTCGAAGCCGACCACCGACAGGTCGCGGGGGATGACGTGGCCGCTGCGCTCGGCCTCGAGCAGCACGCCATAGGCGATCACGTCGTTGCCGCAGACCAGCGCACTGGGCCGATCGGCCAGGCCGAGCAAATACCTGGCGGCTTCGCGCGCGTCGTCGAGCGTGTAAGGCACCTCGACATGCCATTGCGGCGGCAGTTCGATGCCGTTTTCGGAGAACGCGCGACGGAATCCGTCGATGCGCGCGCTGGCACGGTCGTTGTTTCGCTGCAGCGCTGAAACGATGCCGATCCTGCGGTGGCCGAGTTCGATGAGGTGCATGGCAGCGCGATGTGCCGCCGCTTCGTTGTCGGTGCCGACGCAGGGGTAGGGGCGGTCCGGCCGGTACACCCCGACATTGATAAAGGGAACAGCGGTATCGGCGAGCATCTTGCGCAAGGCGTCGTGATGGCAGTCGCCGCGCAGCACCAGCCCGTCGACGCCGCGGCTGATCAGGTTGCGCGCCTGCTCCAGTTCGGCATCGAGATCGTAGCCGCTGGTGGTCAGCAACAGCATGTAGCCGACCGACGACAGATATTTCTGCAACGCGGCGATGCCGCGCGCGAACATCGTATTGTCGATGGTCGGAATGATGGCTCCGAGCGTGCGGGTGCGCCGTGACGAAAGCGCGCGCGCCGAGGCGTGCGGAATATAGCCGACCGACTGCACCGCCTCGGCGATCCGTGCGCGCAATTCGGCGCTGACGGAATCCGGACTGTTGAGCGCGCGCGACACCGTAGCCGTCGAGACGCCGGCGCGCGCCGCGACGGCGCGGATGCCTTGCTTCGACCTGACCGACGACTTCTCCACGATGGTCTCGCCCTGGCTGTCAAATTGTAACGTTACATTCAAAATGATGAAGGCGATTTGACCATTTGTCCAGCGATAACTACTTATTTTATGCGCGTTACAGTTGATGAGAGGATCGCTTGACAGCGGTGACTCGCGGCGTATTCTGTAACCGGTTACATAATCGATCTGGTCGAACCAGACACACCGTGGATGCCAAAGGGAGGAACCAATGTCCGGAAACGCATTTGCGACGCGCGTCGCGATCACGGCTGTTGCGCTGGGGGCCGTTACGACGGCGGCCGGCGCGGCCGATTTCGACTGGAAGAAATTCCAGGGCAAGACCGTCACCTTTCTCGCCAACAACAATCCGGTGTCGCAGGCGCTGCTGACCTACAAGGGCGATTTCGAGAAGCTGACCGGCATGACGCTGAAGGTCGACGGCTACCAGGAGCAGCAGATGCGCCAGCGGCTGGTCACCGTCATGAACGCGCGCAGCGACGAGGTCGATGTGTTCATGACCTTGCCGTCGCGCGAGGGCGAACAGTTCGCCGCGGCGGGCTGGTATGGCGATCTGTCGGCGATGTCGAAAAGCCATGCGGCAAAGGACTACGATTTTGCCGGATTGAGCCAGGCGCTGCTCAAGGCAGGAACCTTTGGCGGCAAGCTGACCAGCATGCCGATGAATATCGAGGGCCCGATCCTTTATTACCGCACCGACATCTTCAAGAAATGCGGCGTCGAGAAGCCGGCCACCATTGGGGACGTCGAGGCGGCGGCGCAGAAGATCAAGGCGTGCGATCCCGCGATTACGCCGTTCGTCTCGCGCGGCCTGAAGCCGGCGGTCGCCTACACCTTCAGCAACATGCTGCACAATATCGGCGGCAGCTACATGGCGAACGGGAAATCGAACCTCTGCTCGCCGAAGGGCAAGGAGGCGCTGGATATCTACAGCCGGCTGCTGCGCGACTATGGCCCGCCCGGCGTCGTCAATTACAGCTTCCAGCAGATATCGGCGCTCTATCGCAGCGGCCGCGCCGCGATGTCCTTTGAATCCTCCAACGAACTGCGGACGGTGATGGAGGGCGGCGAGCGGCTCAAGGACACCGGCCTTGCGCCGTTCCCCGCGGGCGAGGCCGGACTGGTGCCGACCGCCATCGGCTGGGGCATGGCCGTGTCGGCTTTCAGCAAGCAGCAGGAGCCGGCGTGGTACTTCGTGCAGTGGGCGACGTCACCGGAAGTCCAGAAGAAAATGGCAGTGCAGGGGATCGCACCGCCGCGCCCGGCGGTCGCCAACGACCCCGAATACCGCAAGTGGATCGACGAACAGCCGGTCCGCAAGCAATGGCAGGCGGCGCTGGACGTGCTGGCGACCAAGGGATCGTCGGAAGTCGGCTATCCCATCGTCGCCAATCCGCAATCGCGCGAATTCATCGGCCAAGCCGTGCAGGATCTGATCCTCAAGCAGAAGACCCTGGATCAAGCCTGCGCCGACGCCGACAAGGGCCTCAACGAGCTCATTGCGCAGAAATAGCCGGGCGCTGAAGTGGCTGGCCTGCTGCCGTCCCCGATACGACGGCAGCGCGCCCGCTGCTTGCCTGAACAGTTCAACACACGGACCTTGTGAACGATGGTGGACGTCGCCAACACTGTAACGCCGGACCGACAGCGCGCCGAACTCGCCGCGCTGTCGGCGCCCGCCGTGCTGTTTACGCTGGCGATGATCGCTTTCCCGGTGATCTACACGGTCTGGCTCGGCTTCCACTCGTTCTCCTCGACCGGACAGCAGTCATTCTCCGGCCTTGCCAACTATTCGAAGCTGATCGCCGACAATGAATTCTGGCATGGACTCTGGGTGACGCTGGCGCTGTACCTTCTCTCGCTGGCGCTGCAACTGGTGCTGGGGATCTGGCTGGCGATGTTGCTGTTCAACGCCAAGCGGCTGCCGGGAATCGTCCGGTCGCTGTTTATTTCGCCGTTCATGATGCCGCCGGTGGTGGCCGGCCTGATGTGGCTGGTGATCCTCGACCCGTCGCTCGGTGCCGCCAACTACATCCTGCAGGCCGTGGGCCTGCCGCCCTCCGACTGGCTGGCGTCGCCGATCTGGGTGATCCCGACGATCGCGCTGATCGACACCTGGCAATGGGCGCCTTATGTGGCGCTGATCGTGCTCGGAGGGCTGCAGTCGCTGCCGCCGAGCGTCTATGAGGCGGCGCAGATCGATGGCGCCTCCGCCTTCACGACGTTCAGGCGCATTACCCTGCCGCTGCTGCTGCCGACCATCGTCACCGCCGTGATCCTGCGCAGCGTCGACCTGCTGCGCTTCTTCGACATCATCTACATCACCACGCAGGGCGGCCCCGGCAACGCATCCAACACGCTGAATATCTACGGTTTTCGTGTCGGATTCGAATTTTTCAACATCGGATATGCCAGCGCCTTGATGCTGACGCTGACCGTAATCGTGTTCGGCGTGGTGCTGGCGTTCAACCGCCTGCGTGGCGCAGTCGCCTGGTGAGACATCTGATGGACCACACCCCTCTGAGCGAGTCCTGGATCAAGCGGATCAATGTCCTGCAACTGGTGCTGGCCGGCATCCTCATCATGTCGCCGACGGCATGGATGGTGCTGTCCTCGTTCAAGCCGTCGTTCGAGGTCACCGCCTATCCGCCGACGCTGATCTTTTCGCCGACGGTCGAGAACTACAGCCAGTTGATGGAGACCACGCCGTTCTTTTCCTACGCGATCAACAGCATGATCGTGACCTTGGGGTCGGCGGGGCTTGGGCTGCTGTTCGGAATTCCCGCGGCCTTTGCCGTTTCATGGACGCGCATATCGTGGCCGGCGGTTCTCACCCTGGCGGCGCGGATGGCGCCGGGAACGCTGTTCCTGCTGCCATGGTACATGATGTTCCGGGAGGTCGGGATGATCGGTTCCTACGCCGCGCTGATCCTCAGCCATGCCGTCATCACGCTGCCGATCGTGATCTGGGTGCTGCTGCCTTCCTTCGACAATATTCCGCGCAGCATCTTCGAGGCCGCGCAGGTCGACGGCTGCAGCGTCACCCGCATCCTCTGGAAGATCGCGATGCCGCTGGTGGGGTCCGGCATCGCGGTGGCGGCGATCCTTTCGTTCGTGTTCTCGTGGAATTATTTTCTGTTCGCGCTGGTGCTGTCCAACGGCGACAGCAAGACGCTGATCGCGGCTGCCTTCAACTTCGTCGGCGAGGGATCGACGCAATGGGGCGCGTTGATGGCGGCGGCGACCCTGATCGCGCTGCCGCCGCTGGTGCTGGCCGCGATCGTTCAACGCTGGCTGGTGTCGGGACTGACGCTCGGCGCGGTGAAAGGCTAGTGGCAGGTATCGCAATGGCAAGCATCGATCGGACCAACGTCACCATGGAAGCGGCGGTATTTCATGGCGACGAACGCATCACCATCGAACGAGTCGGGATTCCCGATGTGGCGCAGGGCGAGGTGCTGGTGCGTGTCTCGCGCACGGCGCTGTGCGGCTCGGATTTCAAGCTGTGGCACAAGGGCGCGGAATTCACCGCCGGCCACGAGGTGTTCGGTGTCGTCGAGCAGCCGGGCCACCGGATGCACGGCGGGCGCTACGCCGTCTATATCCCGCTGCATTGCGACCGTTGCGCCGCGTGCCGCCGCGGCGATACCCAGATGTGTCTGGAAGTCTCCAGCCTGATCGGCTGGAACCGGCCGGGCGGTTATGCGGAGTACCTGCCGGTACCGGAGAACTGCCTGCTGCCGGTGCCTGACGACATCGAAGACAGCCTGGCGCCACTGCTGCTGGATACCATCGGCACGTCGGCGCATGCCGTGCGTTTCGTGAGCCGCGTGGTGCCACCGCAGGAGGCAGGACCCGTGCTTGTCACCGGCGCGGGACCGGTCGGGCTCGGCGTCATCCTGGCACTCAGGGATGCCGGCTATGACGACATTCATGTCTCCGACCCGAACGCCGAACGCTTGAAGATCGCACGCGCCTTCGGCGCCAGCGAACATCCGGTCGGCGATACCGGCAAGCGCTTTGCGCTGATCATGGAATGCTCCGGCGCCCACGCCGCGCGCAATCTCGGCATCGAGCTGGTGCTGCCGCGCGGCGCGCTGGTGCTGGTCGGCGAAAACGCGGCGCCCTGGACCATCGAGGAAGGCAAGGTGTTTCGCCGCAAGGACTTCTACATGATCCGAACTTTCTATTTCCCGATCGGCGATCTCGCGCCGAACATCGCCTTGCTGCGCCGCTACAAGGACGAGTATCGCGTCATGGTCGACGGTGAATTCGGATTGCGGGAGCTGCCGGAGAATTTCGCGCGCTTCGCGCAAGGGCAGCTGATCAAGCCGGTTCTCGCCGTGGGACCACGCTGATGGCCGCCATCTCGATCCGCAACCTCGTCAAGCGCTACGGCAATTTCACGGTGGTGCCCGATCTCAGCCTCGAGATCGCAGACCAGGAATTCGTTGTGTTCGTCGGGCCATCGGGCTGCGGCAAGTCGACCTTGCTGCGCATCATCGCCGGCCTCGAACCGATCACCAGCGGCGAACTCCTGATCGGCGACAAGCGCGTCAACGGCGTGCCTGCCGCGCAGCGCGACATCGCCATGGTGTTCCAGGATTACGCGCTGTATCCGCATATGCGCGTCTACGACAATATGGCGTTCGCGCTCGAACTGCGCGGCATGCCGAAGCCGGAGATCGACGCCAGGGTCAGGCAGGCCGCGGCGATGCTGCATATCGAGGCCTATCTGGACCGCAAGCCGAAGGAGCTTTCGGGCGGCCAGCGCCAGCGCGTCGCCATGGGCCGCGCCATCGTGCGCAACCCGCAGGTGTTCCTGTTCGACGAGCCCTTGTCGAACCTCGATGCCAAGCTGCGGGCGCAGGTGAGGGCGGAGATCAAGTCGCTGTCGTTGCAGCTTAGGACCACGATGGTGTTCGTGACCCACGACCAGATCGAAGCCATGACCATGGCCGACCGGATCGTGGTTTTACAGAACGGCATCGTGCAGCAATACGACACCCCCGAGGTCGTCTACGAGCGGCCAGCGAACCAGTTCGTCGCGGGATTCATCGGTTCGCCGACGATGAATTTCTTCCCGGTCGAATTGCGCGGCGATGCGGCGGCGTTCGAGCATGACGGAGCGCCGGTGCCGCTCGACGCGGCGGCCCGCGCGCGGCTGCGAGGCGCGGCGGGCAAGGCCGTGCTCGGTATTCGGCCCGAACATTTCGATGTCGTTTCCGGCGTGGAAGGGTCCGCCATCCCCGTCGTCATCAAGCTGGTTGAACCGCTCGGCTCGGACACGCTGATCCATTTCGACGTCGCGGGCACGGCGGCGATCGCGCGCGTCGATCCCGCGATGAAGCCGAAGGTGGGAGAACGACTGTCGTTGCTGCCGCAGCCGGACAAGATACATCTGTTCGATGCGGCGACCGGCGAGGTGCTGCGATGAGCGGGCAGAGGGCGCCCGAACCAGGCGACAGCAAGACCACATCGCTCGATCTCGCGGCGCGCGCGGGCGGCACGCGGGTGATTTGCCTCGGCCTTTCCGCGCTCGACCAGATCTGGCGTGTTCCGGCGTTCTTCTCGGGCGGCAGCCAGAAGATCAGGAGCCTGCACTACGCCACCATGGGCGGGGGCATGGCTGCCACCGCGGCGGTCACCGTCGCGCGATTGGGAGGTCAGGCTGCCTTCTGGGGACGCGGCGGCGACGACGCCGCCGGCCATGAGATGCGCAAGGCGCTTTCCGGGCAAGGCGTCGATGCCGCGCAATTCCGGCTGTTTGCGGAAGGCCATTCGTCGGTCTCGGGTGTGCTGGTGGACGACGCCGGCGAGCGGCAGATCGTGAACTTTCGCGGCCAGTTCCCGGAAGAGGCCGGCTGGCTCCCGCTCGGCGATGTCGCGGCTGCGTCGTCAGTGCTGGCCGATCCGCGCTGGCCGGCCGGCGCCGTCGCGCTGTTCGAGGCCGCGCGCGCGCGTGCCATTCCGACCATCCTCGATGCCGAGGTCGCCGAGCCCGATGTGTTCGAGGCGCTGCTGCCGCTGACCGATCACGCGATCTTCTCGGAGCCGGCGTTGTCAGGCTTTGCCGGTTCGACCGGTGACGCGGCGCTGGCCGGGATCGCAAAATTCGGCTGCGCCGTTGCCGCGGTGACGCGCGGGGCCGATGGCGTCACGTGGCTGCAGAACGGCATGAGCCATCGCCAGCCGGCCTATGCGGTCAGCGCGGTCGATACCACCGGGGCCGGCGACGTGTTTCACGGCGCCTACGCCTTCGCCATCGGTGCCGGCCTCGATGCCGCCGACGCCATGTCGTTCGCCGCCGCCGCGGCTGCGCTCAAATGCACCCGGCCGGGCGGGCGCGCCGGCATTCCGACACTTGAAGATTGTCTTGCATTTCAAAGGAACGGCTCATGAGTACGATCGGGAAGACACGTGGTCTGGCGCGGCTTGCGGACGCCGACGGCCATTTTCGCATGGTGGCGCTGGACCAGCGGCCGCCGATGTTCGACGCGATCGCGCAGGCCAGGAAGATCACCCGGGAGCAGGTCGCCTATGCCGACGTCACGGCGGCCAAGCGGCTCCTGGTGAAGGCGCTGGCGCCGCACTGCAGCTCGATGCTGTTCGATCCGAATTTTGCCGTGCCGGCCGCGATCGACCTGATGCCGGCGCGCTGCGGGCTGATCATGACGCTCGAAGAACACCGCACCGAGGAAACTTCCGGCGGCCGCAAGTCGCGTGTGATCGACAACTGGAGCGTCGCCAAGATCCGCGCCATGGGCGGCGACGCCGTCAAGGTGCTGGCGTGGTATCGGCCGGACGCCGACGCCGCCGTCAACGCGCACCAGCAGCGGTTCGTGCGCGAGATCGGCGACGAATGCCGCCGCAACGACATCCCCTATGTGCTCGAATTGCTGGTCTATCCCTTCCTCGGCAGCGCCAACCACACTGCCGACTATGTCGAGTCTCCCGGAAAACTGCCGGCGCTGGTGATCGAGAGCGTGCGCGAATTCGCCAAGCCGGAGTATGGCGTCGATCTCCTGAAACTCGAAAGCCCGCTGGCGGCCAACGAACTGCCGGGCCGCGATGGCGGCGCTGCGGCGACCGCCGCGCAACGCGAATTCGACGCCATCGGCGAGATCTGCACGCGGCACGGCATTCCCTGGGTGCTGCTGTCCGGCGGCGCCGCGCATGACAAGTTCGAGCGCGTCCTCGAATACGCCTACGCCGCGGGCGCCGGCGGCTTCCTGGCGGGCCGTACCATCTGGCTGGATGCGGTGCGAACGCATTTTCCGGACCTCGCCGCCGTCTCGGCTGCCTTGAACAAGGAAAGCGTCGCCATCCTCAACAGTCTCAGCCAGTTTACGAAAGCGCGGGCGCGTTCATGGGAGCCCCGCTTCCCGACCTTCGACCACGTTCAACGCGAGGGTGATTTCGCCCGCGCCTATTGACCGGGATTTGCCGCCTGGAACCGGATTTCCGGCGCCGGGATATCAAAACCATCTCCCGGGGGGCAATAAACAAAACAAAGCACCCGTTCCCGGCCGAACATTGAAAGTTCCGACCATTGTTTTGACGGCCGGTCTTGCGACATAAATTGTCGTGGGAATGATGCCGGAACAGCGATGTTGACCGAGAAATTCGACGCTTATGGCGAGGTGTTGCCGGACGCCGCGGGTGGTCATCCCGAGACGGCGACGGCAGCGTCGGCGATGCTCGGTCGCGTCGGCCAATACGCGTTCTGGCTGCTTGTCGTCGTTATCGTGTCCGTCCGGATCATCTACTATCCGGCGGCGCCTGCCTTTCAGGTCGGCGCCTCAACCGACGCAAAGCACACGGTCACGCGCTAGACTAGAGCGAGATGGCTTTTAGTTGAATCGGTCGTCCGCGGATTCTGCTTACCTCTCCCCAGCGGGGAGAGGTCGATTTGCGCAGCAAATCGGGTGAGGG
>JAUXWH010000042.1 GCA_030681365.1 Bradyrhizobium sp. | reverse complement strand
CACGCATTGATGACCCCGTAGGGTGGGCAAAGGCGCGCTCTTCGCGCCGTGCCCACCATCAGGGGACTTGCTGAGAAATGGTGGGCACGGCGCGCAGGGCGCCTTTGCCCACCCTACGAAGACGTAGTGAACAGGAGCGTTTGCGTGAATCCCAGGGAGCTGGCGATGGCCGACGAAGCGCGTTCGCGACTGGGCCGCGGTCTTGCAAGTCTGATCGGCGATGTCGGCGGCGAGGCCGCGCATCTGGAGCGGCCGCGCGCGCAGCGCAAGGTGCCGATCGAATTCCTCAAACCCAATCCGCGCAATCCACGCCGCACCTTTTCCGATGCCGAACTCGGCGAACTCTCGGATTCGATCAAGCAGCACGGCGTGATCCAGCCGATCGTCGTGCGTCCGGTCAAGGGCGCGCAGGATCGCTTTGAAATCATCGCCGGCGAGCGGCGCTGGCGCGCTTCGCAGATCGCCGGCCTGCACGAAGTGCCAATCGTGCCGGTCGATGTCAGCGATAGCGACGCGCTCGAGATCGCGATCATCGAAAACGTCCAGCGCGAAGATCTCAATGCGCTGGAAGAGGCGCTGGGCTATCACGCGCTGGCAAATGAATTCAAACGCAGCCAGGACGAGATCGCCAAGATCGTCGGCAAGAGCCGCAGTCACGTCGCTAACATGATGCGGCTGACCAAACTGCCGGAAGAGGTGCAGGCCTATATCGCGTCGGGCGAGTTGTCGGCCGGCCACGCCCGCGCGTTGATCGGCGTCCCCGATCCGCTGGCATCAGCCAAACGCATCGTCGAGGAGGGCCTCAACGTGCGCCAGGCTGAAGCGCTGGCGCATGACGAGGGCGTGCCGGTACGCAAACCGCAGAAGGCGCGCGGTGGCAAGGTCAAGGACCCCGACACGGTCGCGCTGGAAAAGCGGGTCAGCGACGCGCTGGGCCTGGCCGTCAGCGTCGACCACCGCGAACCCGGCGGCACCGTGCACATCCGCTACCGCGATCTCGAACAGCTCGACGAGATCTTGCGCCGGCTGGATGCAACCGGTTAATTTTCGCCGTCATCATGAGGTGCGCGCTCTTGCGCGCCTCGAAGGATGGGCAGCAGGACCTCCGCCGCATCCGTCCTTCGAGGCTCGCCAAAGAGGGCTGGTACCTCAGGATGACGGCGGCGCTTAGATCACCCCCGCCGCTTCGCATTGACTGCGATCGACATCAGCACGCGCTGCGCGATCACGGCGGCCAGCGTCGCTTGCTTGCGCGTCTCCAGCGCCGCGGTGGCGAGCTGTTCGATGATTCCGACCAGCCGTGCCGGGCTGAAATTTCGCAATGCGACCTCGGCGCTCGGCTTCCGTGAAAAATGCAGCCGCGGGAATCCGCTGTCGAGCAAGGCCGATGCCGGCGTGCCCTCCGCTACCGCGAGGCTGGTCTTGTGCAGCCAGGCGGCATGACGCTGAGCGGCTGAAATGATCATGCCCGGATAGGTGCCGGCCACCATGGCCTTGGCGAATTCGGTTTCCACCAGATCCGGCTTTCCGGCGAAGGCGCCGTCGACGATCGGATCGATCTTGAGCTCGGAGGCGTCGGCGACCACCGCCATCACGTCGTCGAGGGTAACCTCGCGCCCGCCATGCGAATACAGCGCGAGCTTCTTCAGTTCGTTGCGCGAGGCCTGGCGGTCGCCGCCGAGCAGCGACATCAGGACCGCGCGGGCGTCGGCGGCGATGCTCAGGTTCGAGACCCTGAGTTCGCTGTCGATCAGTCGCGCCAGCGCGCCGGCGTCGTCGGCATAGCAGGCGATCGCGACGGCGGTCCTGGCACGCTCGCAGGCTTTTCGAAGCGGCGACTCGGCCCGCAGCTCTCCGGCCTCGATCACGATGCGGCAATCCTTCAGGGGAGAATCCGCCAGGGTCTCGACCCCGCTGGCGAAGCTGCGCGAGCCGGCGCGGACCCGAATGGCGCGGCGGCCGCCGAACATGGGTATGGTCATCGCTTCATCGACCAGTCGGGACGGCTCGGCGGAGAGTTCGTCGCCATCGAGCCGCACCAGCGAGAACGGATCATTGGGATCGTCGACCGCGGACGCCAGCAGCGCATCGGCCCGCTCGCGCACGAGGCCGGCATCGGGACCATAGAGCAGGATGATGGGACGCGCCGGATCGGGCCGGGCGAGAAAAGCGTCGATCTCTTTTCCGCGAAGCGCGACCATCGATTGGATCAACTCAGTTTGCCGTCATCCTGAGGTGCGAGCCTCTTCGGCGAGCCTCGAAGGATGGGATAAGAACGATGCGGCCATCCTTCGAGGCGCGCCAGGGCGCGCACCTCAGGATGACGTTCGGGGTTCGTCAGGACCCCGCGACGAAGAACGAGGCCAGCCGGGTCTGGATGTTTTCCGCGATCTCGTTGGCGGCGCGGTCCTCGGCGTCGCGGAAGGCGCGGGCGCGGGCGAAGCGCTGCAGCTGGCCGGGAATGTCGTAGGATACCCGCGCGAACGTGGTTCCGGTCATCACCGATTTATTGGTGGCCAGATCGATCAGGTTGTACTGGGCGTCAATGCCGTAATTCTCGCTGGATGGCAGCGCGGTCTTGGGATCGAGCATCAGCGACGAGCGGCTGGTGCCGAACCGCAGCACCAATTTGTGCGTCGGGGGCATGCCGGTGGCATTGCCGTACAGCTTGAACTTCAGCGCGTTGCGCACTTCCACCTGCACCCGCGCCTCGCGCGAGGCATTGGGTTTGTCGACCGGTGGGACGTCCACGCCCATCAGCTTTTCGCGCAGGCCGGGGGTGCCGTCGGTACGTTCGGCATACATCGGCTGAAAGCAGCCGGCCGTCAGCGCCGCCAGGGCGGCCACGACCAGAAGCCGAGCGGCGATGCGGGATCTACCCAACGACATTCACGATCCTCATGGGAACAATAATGACCTTGCGGACGGCCTTGCCGTCGAGGGACTGTTTTACCGCATCGAGAGCCAAAACGGCAGCCTCAATTTCCGGATTTTGGGCGCCCCGTGGCACGGTGACATCACCCCGCTTCTTGCCGTTGACCTGGACCACCAGCGTCACGCTATCTTCAATCAGCAAATCGCGTTCGATTTGGGGCCAATTCGCCTCTGAAATCAGCCCCTTCTGGCCCAGCACCCTCCAGCACTCCTCGGCCAGATGCGGCATCATGGGCGCGAACAGTTGAACAAGGATAACCGCGGCTTCCCGGACCGCCCAGGCCAGGTCCGGCGAGGGCTCCCCTTCACGGCCCAAGACCTCGGCCAGCGCATTCGTGAACTCGCGGATATGGGCCAGGCAGACGTTGAAATGCAGTTTTTCGATGCCGGTGGAGACCTTGTCCAGCGCGCCATGGGCTGCCTTGCGCAGCACCAGCGCGTCCGCGCCGAACGCCGCCGGCCGGCCCGCCGGGGCTGATTGGGCCGTTGCGGCGGACTCGTTGACCAGCCGCCACAGCCGCTGCACGAAGCGCGAGGCGCCCTGCACCCGCTCGTCGCTCCAGATCACGTCGCGATCCGGCGGCGAATCCGACAGCATGAACCAGCGCGCGACGTCGGCGCCGTAGGTGGCGATGATGTCG
>JAUXWH010000040.1 GCA_030681365.1 Bradyrhizobium sp. | reverse complement strand
CGCCATATCGCGCAACTGGCGGAATGGCAGACCACCAAGGTGTTCGACTACAGCGGCCGGGCGCAAACCGCAGAGCCCCGCTTTCAAAATGGGGAATGCGGCATCTTCCTGGGGAGCTCGGCGACGCGCGCCGACATAAAGGCCAATTCGAAATTCGAGGTGGGCTACGGCATGCTGCCGTACTGGCCCGACGTCGCCGGCGCGCCTCAAAACTCCATCATCGGCGGCGCCACCTTGTGGGTGCTGCGGGACCGGCCGCGCGTCGAATACAAGGGCGTGGCGAAATTCTTCGCCTATCTGTCAAAGCCGGAGGTGCAGGCCGCATGGCACCAGAACACCGGCTATCTGCCGGTAACCCGGGCGGCGTTCGATCTGACCCGTGCGCAGGGTTTCTACGACCGCAATCCGGGGGCGGCGATCTCGATCGAACAGATCACCCTGAAGCCGCCGACGGAAAATTCGCGCGGCGTCCGGCTCGGCTCGTTCGTCCTGATCCGCGGCGTGATCGATGACGAACTGGAGCAGGCCTTCGCCGCCAAGAAATCCGCGCAGCAGGCGCTGGATTCCGCCGTCGAGCGCGGCAACCGGCTGCTGCGCCAGTTCGAGCGCGCGAATCCGGACCGGTAGTTGCGGGACGCTTTACAGGACTTGCTGTGGCCGAACTGACCGGCGCCATACCGGCATTTGCACGATCCGATCACATCTCGACCATGTCGAAGTCGCTCTTGGCGGTGCCGCATTCCGGACAGACCCAGTCGTCCGGAACATCGGCCCATCGCGTGCCGGGTGCGAGACCTTCGTCCGGATCGCCGGCGGCTTCGTCGTAGATGTAGCCGCAGGTGCGGCATTGCCATGATTTATAGGGCTCGGCGTTCATCTGGATCGTCCTTTCTGCGATACGGAAATTGCCCGGGACGCGCCGTCGTTATGCAGCGGGTGCCCCCTGCGCCGGCGGGAACACCATCCGGTCGTCGGTCCGGCAATAGCGGTCCGCGAACATGCGGCCGACCGGATGATAGCGGTCCATGTGCACGCGCATGGCGTCGCGATCCCACAATTCGTCACGGATGTGGAAATTGACGCCTTCGCCCATGATGAGCTGGCGGTCGCCGTTCACATCGATGGTCTTCCAGGTCCTGCATTCCATCGACCAGGGCGCATCGGCAAGCCGGGGCACCGCGATTTTGGTCGAGGGAGAGAGCTTCAGGCCGAGATAGCCGGGCTCGCCGATGTCGGGCGGAAAGTCGCCGCTGGAATCGTGCATCGCCCGCGCCAGCGGCTCGTCGGTCATGTTGACGACGAACTCTCCTGATCGCTGGATGTTGACCACGGTGTCCTTGACGCGGCCGTCGGGCCGCAGATTGGCGGCGAACATGCACAGCGGCGGATCCTCGCAGAACACGTTGAAGAAGCTGAACGGCGCGGCGTTGACCACGCCGGTGGGGCCAATGGTGGTGACCCAGGCGATCGGCCGCGGCAGCACGAAGGCCGTCAGGACCTTGTAGCGGTCGTGATTTGCGAGTTGGTCAGGCGTGTATTCCATGGTGCATTCCCGGTTGGCCGGATTTTTCCGGCGAGCCACCTTGTCTCAAAAATTGATGCAGTTCGAGACGGCGCGGTGGGGTACCCGATCGGGTTCGGCCGCGAATGAAGAGGCGGAACTTGTGCGAATTACCGCGCCGGCCACCTCCGCCCAACAAACGAGCCGAGGAGAATTTCTGCCTGTTTCATGAGCAATAGCTCTGCTTTGTATGCAAGAGGGCGTCGAGGTCTGAGGCGGCATCCCGAGTGGCTCGTCTACATTATGTAGTAAAATCAAGTCCTTATCTTGCAGTTAGCTTTCCATTAAGGCTTGGCACGAACCTTGCGATGCTGGTTCCCGAAGCCGATTTCTGTCCGTAGCTTTGGAGCATCACATGAAGCGTCGCGATTTTCTGAAATCTGTCACCGGGGTTGCGGCGGGCGCCATGGTGCCGGCACCGGCGATCTGGTCCGCCGCCAAGGCGGATGCCCGCTCCGAGACGCTGCTGATCGTCTCGGAAAGCGGTCCCAACAATCTCGACATTCATGGCGTGGGCACCAACGTGCCCGGCTATGAGGTGTCGTGGAATTGCTACGACCGGCTCATCAGCCACGAGATGAAGAGCGGCCCCGGCGGCGTGCCGTATTACGATCGCGACAAGTTCAAGCCCGAACTCGCCGAGGACATGAAGATCGGCGACATGTCGGCGACCTTCAAGTTGAAGAAGAGCGCCAAATTTCACGACGGCACGCCGGTGACGGCAAAGGATGTCAAATGGTCGCTCGACCGCGCGGTCAGCGTCGGCGGCTTCCCGACCTTTCAAATGGGCGCGGGCTCGCTGACCAAGCGCGAACAATTCGTCGTGGTCGATGACAGCACGGTGCGGATCGATTTCGCGAAAAAGGACCGCCTGACGATTCCCGATCTCGCGGTCATCGTGCCCTGCGTGATCAATTCCGAACTGGTGAAGAAGAACGCCAGCGAGAAGGATCCCTGGGGCCTCGAATATACCAAGCAGCAGACTGCGGGCTCCGGCGCCTACAAGGTGGTCAAATGGACCGCCGGCACCGAAGTGATCATGGAGCGCAACGACGCCTGGGTCGGTGGTCCCATGCCGAAGGTCAAGCGCGTGATCTGGCGCATGGTGCCGCAGGCCGGCAACCGCCGTGCGCTGCTGGAGCGCGGCGACGCCGATATTTCCTACGATCTGCCCAACAAGGATTTCGTCGAGCTGAAGGGCAACAGCAAGCTCAATATCGTGTCGGTGCCGTATTCCAACGGCGTCCAGTACATCGGCATGAACGTCAAGATCCCTCCGTTCGACAATCCGAAGGTGCGCGAGGCGGTGGCCTGCGCGATCCCCTACCAGAAGATCATGGATGCGGTGCTGTTCGGTCTGGCCAAGCCGATGTTCGGCGCGGCCGCCAACGCGCCGACTGAGGTGGCGTGGCCGCAGCCGACCAAATTCGTCACCGACATCGCCAAGGCCAAGGCGCTGCTCGCGGAGGCCGGCTATCCCAACGGCTTCGAGACCACGCTGTCGTTCGATCTCGGCTTTGCCGGCGTCAACGAGCCGCTCTGCATCCTGGTGCAGGAGAGCCTCGGGCAAATCGGCATCAAGACCACCATCAACAAGATTCCGGGCGCCAACTGGCGCACCGAGCTGAACAAGAAGGTGCTGCCGCTCTACACCAACGTGTTCTCCGGATGGCTCGACTATCCCGAATACTTCTTCATCTGGTGCTACGACGGCAAGAATTCGATCTTCAACACCATGAGCTACCAGTCGAAGGAGATGGATGCCTTCATCCATGGCGCCGTCGACGCCGCCGCGATCGGCGACAAGGCGGCTTACGAGAAGGACGTGAAAGGCTTCGTCGATCTGGCGTTCAAGGACATTCCCCGCATTCCGCTTTACCAGCCCTATGTCAACGTGGCGATGCAGAAGAATGTCTCGGGCTACCAGTACTGGTTCCACCGCAGGCTCGACTACCGCGCGCTGGTTAAGGCGTAAGCGGGCGAATGGCGAGTAGCGAATAGCGAGTACCGAACGGGGGTAGCGAAGAATGATAGAGAGCAGCAACGGTCATCCATTCGCCATTCGCCGCTCGCCATTCGCAGGGCGCGCGAGCGCGCCATGCTGACCATGATCGGCAAACGGCTGATGTTCGCGATCCCGAGCCTGATCGGGGTCGTGATCGTCACGTTCCTGCTGACTCGCGCGCTGCCCGGCGATCCCGCGGCCTATTTCGCCGGCCCCGCCGCGACCAAGGAGGCGGTCGAGCAGATCCGCAAGAAGCTCGGGCTCGACAAGCCGCTGATCGAACAGTTCTTCCGCTACACCGCCGATCTCGCGCAGGGCGATTTCGGCAATTCGCTCACCACGGGCCAGCCGGTCGCAACCGAAATCAGGAACCGGCTGCCGGCCTCCGCCGAATTGACGCTGCTCGGCCTCGTGGTCTCGATTGCGATCGCGATCCCGCTCGGCGTGCTCGCGGCGACAAGGCCGGGCTCGTGGATAGACCATCTCTGCCGGGTCACGACCACGGCGGGCGTGTCGCTGCCGGTGTTCTTCACCGGCCTCGTGCTGGTTTACGTGTTCTATTTCAGGCTGGGATGGTCGCCCGCGCCGCTCGGACGGCTCGACGTGTTCTACAGCGCACCGCCGGCGGTGACCGGCTTTTATCTGATCGACGCCATCATCGCGCGCGACTTTGAAACCTTTCGTTCGGCGCTGAGCCAGCTGATCCTGCCGGCGACAACGCTGGCGGTATTCTCGCTGGCGCCGATCGCGCGCATGACGCGGGCCTCGATGCTGGCGGTCCTGTCGTCGGATTTCGTGCGCACCGCGCGCGCCAGCGGGCTGTCGCCGGGCACTGTCATCGTCACCTACGCGTTCCGCAACGCCATGCTGCCGGTCATCACCACGCTCAGCATGGTGTTCTCGTTCCTGCTCGGCGCCAACGTGCTGGTGGAAAAGGTGTTCGCCTGGCCCGGCATCGGCTCCTATGCGGTGGAAGCCCTGATCTCGTCGGACTTCGCGCCGGTGCAGGGTTTCGTGCTGACCATGGCCGTGATGTACGTGCTGCTCAATCTGCTGATCGACATCCTCTATGGCGTGATCGATCCACGCGTCAGGCTGGAAGGGTGAGGTCGGAAACATGAGTAGCGTTGCGCCCGCCGTCGAACCCGCCGCCCCCGCGCGAACTTCGGGCCTTGCCGCGATCTTCGAGCACACCCGCTATGTGCTTGGCGAGAACCGTGTCACCGCGTTCGCGTTCGGCCTTTTGGTCATTATTCTGTTCGCGGCGCTGTTTGGCCCCTACATCGTTCCCTACGATCCGCTGGCGTCGAACACCGCCTCGGCCCTGGAACCGCCGTCGGCGGCGCACTGGTTCGGCACCGACCAGCTGGGGCGCGATATTTTCAGCCGCGTCATCGTGGCGACGCGGCTCGACCTCTTCATCGCGGTGGCGTCGGTCGCGCTGGTGTTCCTGATGGGCGGCCTTGCCGGCATCGCCGGTGGCTATTTCGGCGGCTGGACCGACCGCATCGTCGGCCGCATCGCCGATACCATCATGGCGTTCCCGCTGTTCGTGCTGGCGATGGGCATTGTGGCCGCACTCGGCAACACCGTGCAGAACATCATCATCGCCACTGCGATCGTGAATTTTCCGCTCTATGCCCGTGTCGCCCGCGCCGAGGCCAATGTGCGGCGCGACGCCGGTTTCGTCCAGGCGGCGCGGTTGTCGGGCAACGGCGAATTCCGCATCCTGCTGGTGCACATCCTGCCGAACATCATGCCGATCATGATCGTGCAGATGTCGCTGACCATGGGCTACGCCATCCTCAACGCCGCCGGTCTCTCCTTCATCGGGCTCGGCGTGCGGCCGCCGACCGCCGAATGGGGCATCATGGTCGCGGAAGGCGCCGGCTTCATGGTGTCGGGCGAATGGTGGATCGCGCTGTTTCCAGGCCTGGCGCTGATGATCGCGGTGTTCTGCTTCAACCTGCTCGGCGACGGATTGCGCGACATCGTCGACCCGCAACGGCGAACCTGAGGACGAGCCATGACCGCGCAACCGCTGCTCGACGTCAACGACCTCACCGTCGAATTCGCCACCCGCCGCGGCATCGTCAAGGCTGTTCAGCACGTCGATATCACGGTGGCCAGGGGCGAGACGCTCGGCATCGTCGGCGAGTCCGGCTCCGGCAAGTCCGTCACCTCCTACGCTGTGATGCGGATCCTCGACCGCGCCGGCAAGATCGCCGAGGGCTCGGTGATGTTCTCCGGCATTGACGTCAGGAACGCGACCGAAGATCAGATGCGCGATTTGCGCGGCCGCGAAATCTCGATGATCTTCCAGAATCCGCGCGCGGCCCTCAACCCGATCCGAAAAGTGGGCGATCAGATCGAGGACGTGCTGCGCCAGCACGTGCAGGCCGCCGCGAGCGAACGCGGCGAGAAGGCGATCGAGGCGCTGGAGGCGGTCAAGATCGCCCGTCCGCGCGAGCGTTACCACGCCTATCCGTTCGAACTGTCCGGCGGCATGTGCCAGCGCGTCGTGATCGCGCTGGCGCTGGCCTGCAATCCCCAACTCCTGATCGCGGACGAGCCGACCACCGGTCTCGACGTCACCACGCAGAAGGCGGTGATGGACCTGATCGTCGAATTGACCCGGAGCCGGGGTATGTCGACGATCCTGATCACCCACGATCTCGGCCTGGCCGCGGCCTATTGCGACCGCGTGGTGGTGATGGAGAAGGGCCGGGTGGTGGAGACCGCGCTGTCGGCCGATATCTTCGCCAAACCGCAACACGCCTACACCAAGAAACTGATGCGCGCGACGCCGCGGATCGGTGTCTCCCTGCGCGATCTGCTGCCGGAGGAGGAAGCGGCGAAGCTGGCGCCGATTTCTCCGTTGGCTTCTGTCGTCATGGCCGGGCCTGACCCGGCCATCCATCCCGCTTCGCAAGACTTTTCGTCAAAGGAGTTGGACCCCCGGGTGAAGCCCGGGGGTGACGGTTTGACAGGTGGCGAGGGAAAGCCCCTCCTCCTCGTCGAAAAGCTCGTCAAGGAATACCCCCGCCAGGGCGCCACCGCGACGCTGGCAAAGCTGTTCTCGCGCAAGCCGCCGGTCGAGCTCGATCAGTTCCGCGCGGTCGACGGCATCAGCTTTTCCGTCGGCCATGGCGAGAGCGTCGGGCTGGTCGGTGAATCCGGCAGCGGCAAATCCACGACATCGATGATGGTGATGCGGCTTTTGGACCAAACCTCGGGCCGCATCCTGTTCGACGGCGACGAGATCGGCGCGATCCTGCCCAATGCCTTTGCGCGGCTGCCGCTGCGCAAGAGCATCCAGATGGTGTTCCAGGATCCGACCGACAGCCTCAATCCGCGCTTCACCGCGGCGCGCGCCATCGTCGATCCGATCATGCAGCTCGGCGACGTCAAGGGCCGCGACGCGCTGCGCGCCCGCTGCGAGGAACTGGCCGGCTTAGTCGGCCTGCCGACGAACCTGCTCGATCGCTTTCCGCATCAATTGTCGGGCGGCCAGAAGGCCCGCGTCGGCATCGCGCGCGCCATCGCGCTGCACCCGAAGCTGGTGATCCTCGACGAGCCGACCGCGGCGCTCGACGTCTCGGTGCAGGCGGTGGTGTTGAACCTGCTGCAGGACCTCAAGACGTCGATGGGCATGAGCTATCTGTTCGTGTCGCATGACCTGAACGTGGTGCGGCTATTGTGCGACCGCGTCATCGTGATGCGCTCGGGGCGTATCGTCGAGCAGGGTTTCGCGGAAAGCGTCTTGGGCAATCCGCAGGACGCGTATACAAAGGAGTTGCTGACGGCGATTCCACATCCGCCGCTGCCGGCATAGTTGTCATGCTCCGCGAAAGCGGGGCATCCAGTATTCGCCGGTATCTACTGGATCGCCCGGTCAAGCCGGGCGATGACGAGAAAGGAGAGAAGGTTGACCACTGGGAATCCCGATCCGCTGGATAACTATATCGACGCTGTCGGCAAGGCGCTGGCGCTGCCGATCGAGGACGCCTGGAGGCCGGCGGTGAAGGCCAACCTCGAAGTGTCGCTGCGGCTGGCGCGGCTGGTCGACGAATTCCCGCTGCCTGACGAAACCGAGCCCGCCAGTGTCTTTGCAGCCTGATATCGCCATGACAATAAATTCCGACGATTTGTCGGCCTCGGAAATCGCGCAGGCGGTGGCTGGCGGCAAGATATCCGCAACCAGCGTGACGGAAGCCGCGCTGGCGCGAATCGCGAAGCATGATTCGGTTCTGAACTCCTTCACCGACGTCACTGCCGATCGCGCCCGCGCCAAGGCAAAGGCGATCGATGCTGCCATCGCGGCAGGCCAAAATCCGGGCCCGCTGGCCGGCGTCCCCTTCGCTGTCAAGAATCTGTTCGATGTGGAAGGTCTTCCCACCCGCGCCGGATCGAAGATCAATCGCGACCTCAAACCATCATCGCGCGACGCCACGCTGGTCGAGCGGATGGAAGCTGCCGGCGCGGTGCTGGTCGGTGCGCTCAACATGGGCGAGTACGCCTATGATTTCACCGGCGAGAACGTCCATGACGGACCGTCGCGCAATCCGCACGACGTGACCCGGATGACGGGTGGCTCCTCGGGCGGTTCCGGCGCCGCGGTCGGCGGCCGGCTGGTGCCGCTGGCGCTGGGCTCCGACACCAACGGCTCGATCCGCGTGCCGTCGTCGTTCTGCGGCATTTTCGGGCTGAAGCCGACCTACGGCCGGCTGTCGCGCGCGCGCTCGTTTCCGTTCGTGGCGAGCTTCGATCATCTCGGCCCGTTTGCGCGCAATGTCGGCGATCTCGCGCTGGCCTATGACGCGATGCAGGGGCCTGATGCCGACGACGCGGCGTGCAGCACGCGCGCGGTCGAGCCGGTCAGCGATCTGCTGGCGCAGGATATCGGCGGCCTGCGAATTGCAGTCGCAGGCGGCTACTTCCAGAAGAACGTTTTCCCCGAAGCCGTCGAAGCCGTCGCCCGAGTCGCAAAAGCGCTCGGCGCAACGCGAACGGTCGAAATCCCCGAAGCCGCGCGCGCCCGTGCCGCGGCCTATGTGATCTCCACCACCGAGGGCGCCTCGCTGCATCTCGACCGGCTGCGCCAGCGGCCCGGTGATTTCGACCCGGCGGTGCGCGATCGCCTGCTGGCCGGCGCGATGGTGCCGGCGCCACTGGTCGACCGCGCCCAGAAATTCCGCCGCTGGTATCGCGCGCAGGTGCTTGAGCTGTTCAAGACGGTCGATGTGGTCATCGCGCCGGCGACACCCTGCGTTGCGCCGAAACTGGGGCAGGCGACCTTCGTGCTCGACGGCGTCGAGCTGCCGGTGCGCGCCAATATCGGCATCCACACCCAGCCGATCTCCTTCATCGGGCTGCCGGTGGTCGCGGTGCCGATTCCACTGCGGCCGATGCCGATCGGCGTGCAGATCATCGCCGCGCCCTGGCGCGAGGATATCGCGCTGCGGGTTGCCCATGCGCTGGAGCGCATGGGGGTCGCCGCGGCGCCTCCGGCCGGAGATTTCTAGGATGGAAGTGGATCTTCCCGACGTTCTCGCCGAGGTCACCGCGCAGTTCGCGCGCTACGAAGCGGCGCTGGTATCCAACGACGTCGCCGTGCTGGATGAACTGTTCCGAGCCGATCCGCGCACGCTGCGCTACGGCATCGGCGAAAACCTCTACGGCTATGACGCGATCATGGCGTTCCGCGCGGCGCGCTCGCCGGTCGGGCTGATGCGCCGCACCGCGCAGACGGTGATATCAAGCTATGGCCGCGATACCGCGGTCGCCTCGACGCTGTTTTATCGCGATTCGCTGCCCGGCAAGGTCGGGCGGCAGATGCAGACCTGGGTGCGGTTTCCCGAGGGCTGGAAGATCGTCGCCGCCCATGTCAGCATCATCGACGAACCCGAATCTTCCAAAGACGCGGGTCAGAAGACATGAGTCTCGACGATCTTCCGGTGCTCCGGCGCGTCGACCGCGCCTCTCCCTTGCCTGACAAGATTACGCGCGCCGAGGAACTGCGCCTGCAGCTCGCCGATGAAATCGTGCGCGGCGCGCTGCCGCCGGGCGCCGCGCTCGACGAGACCGACATCGCGCGGCGCTTCAACGTCTCGCGCACCCCGGTGCGCGAGGCGTTGCGCCAGCTCGCCGCCAGCGGCCTGATCGACGCGCGGGCGCATCGCGGCGCGGTGGTGGCGCGGCCCTCGTTCGAACGGCTGACCGGCATGTTCGAGGCGATGGCCGAACTGGAAGCCCTGTGCGCCGGCCTTGCCGCCGAACGCATGTCGGCGGTCGAGCGTCACGCCCTGGAGGCGATCCACGAGGAATTGCGGATGCTGAGCTATGCCGGCAACCCCGACCGCTTCCACGAGGTCAACGAACGCTTTCACAACGCGATCTATGCCGGTTCGCAGAACGGCTACATCGCCGAAATGACGCTGGCGACGCGGGTGCGGGTGCAGCCGTTCCGCCGCGCCCAGTTCCGCAATCTCGGCCGGCTGGCGAAATCCCATGCCGAGCACGACCGCGTCGTGGTCGCCATCCTGCGCGGCGACCGCACCGGCGCGGCGGCGGCGATGCGCGCGCACATTGAACTGGTGCGCGGGGAATACGAGATTTATGCGGTGTCGGTGTAGTTGTCGCTGATGCGTTCCCCGGGCGTACTGCAGCACGAAGTGATGCGCTGCTGACCCGGGGCCATGTGGCAGCATCACGAAAGCATGGGTCCCGGCTCTGCGGTGCATCGTGAAGAACGCTGCACCGCGTCCGGGACACGAGACCCTCACACCGCCACCTTCTCCGCCATGAACGCACGCCAGCCGCCGAATGAGGAGATGTCGCGCGCTCCACTCACATCGACGGCCTCGACCAGAAAGCCCTTGATGCCGCGGCCATCGTCAAGGCGCACGGTGCCGATCGACAGCGGCGGCGGGATCGCGGCGACGAATTTTCCGAAACTCGCGGCGGATAAAGCCCACAGTTCGACCGCAATCGGCGTTCCCGTGCCTGCCGCGACCCGCAGCATGCCGGGTTTGGGCGGCGTGGTGGAGAGCGCATAGAGCTTGTAGTCCGGCGCGGTGCTCGCTGCCTCCAGCAGGCGCCCACCCAGCATTTTCAATTCGCCGTTCAGCGCCATGCCCGACAGATGCGCGCCGACCACCGCGATGGCGATTTCGTCGCCACTGAGCGTCGCGGGTAACGCCGCCAGCGGCGGCTGCGGCAGGCTACGCGCGCCCATCGAAAGCCCGGTATCGGCATGGAAGACGCGGCCGATCGAGGCCAGTTGCGCATCCTGTCCGGCGGGGGCCAGCAGCGTGATGCCGAACGGAATGTCGTCGGGCCGGATCGCCGCGGGCAGCGCCAGCCCGCAGAGGTCGAGCAGATTGACGAAGTTGGTGTAGGTGCCGAGCCGGGAATTGAGTTCGACCGGATTGGCCAGCACCTGCGCGATGGAGTAGGAGGTCGGCGCGGTCGGCAGCACCAGCGCGTCGATATTTTCAAAGGCGCGGTCGGCGACCTTGCGCAGCGCCTGCAAGCGATAAAGTGCGGCAAACGTGTCGGCGGCGGAAGGCCGCGCGCCGGCGATGGTGATTTCGCGGGTCACCGGATGGATCGCCTCCGGCGACGATGCCAGGAGATCGCGGATGACGAGATAACGCTCCGCCACCCACGGCCCTTCATAGAGTAAACGCGCGGTTTCATAGAACGGCTCGAGATCGAACTCGACCAGGGTGGCGCCGAGCGCGGTCCAGCGCTTGATGGCGTCGCCATAGGCTTGCTCCGACGCCTTGTCGCCGAAGAAGATCAACTGGCCGTCACGCGGCACGCCGAGCCGGAGCTTTTGCGGAAACGCGCTCATCGATGCGAGCGGCCGGTTGCGCGAATAGGGATCGGCCGCGTCAGGCGCGGCCATCGCCGCCAGCGCCGTCATCGCGTCGTCGACGTTGAGCGAGAAAATCGAGACGCAGTCCAGCGTCCGGCAGGCCGGCACCACGCCCGATGTCGAGATCAGGCCGAGGCTGGGCTTCAGTCCCACGATATTGTTGAGCATCGCGGGTACCCGGCCGCTTCCCGCGGTGTCGGTACCGAGCGCCAGCGGCACCAGCCCCGCCGAGACGGCGACGGCCGAGCCCGAACTCGATCCGCCCGGAACGAGGTCGCCGCGCATCGGGTTGCTCGGGATGCCGTAAGGCGAGCGCACGCCGACCAGGCCGGTGGCGAACTGGTCGAGATTGGTCTTGCCGATGACGATGGCGCCGGCCGCGCGCAGCTTCGACACCGCGGTCGAGTCATGCGCGGGCATATAGGCGAAGGCCGGGCAGGCCGCGGTGGTCGGCAAGCCGGCCGCGTCGATATTGTCCTTTACCGCGACCGGCACGCCGAACAGCGGCAGCTGCGAGGCATCCTTCCTCGACAGCGCCTCGGCTTCCGTCAGCGTGTCCGCCTCATCGCGCAGGCTGATAAACACAGCGGGATCGTTGTGGTCGCGGATTCGCGCAAAGCAGCGTGCGACGGTCTGTGCGGGCGTCATCGTGCCGACGCGATGGGTGGCGACGATCTCGGCGATGGTTTCAGTCACGCGTGGCCCCGATCGGATGCGAATTCATTCAGCGGGTGCGGCAAGGGGCGTCTCCGGGTGCGAAACAGGAAGGGAAGCTGGGCCAAGTTTCGCCAGCGCGAAGAATACTGCAGCTACCACGGCATAGGCCAGCGCGACGCCGGGAGTTACCCCCAATCCGCCGCCGATACCAACGGCTTCGCCATGCATGAAGCCGAAATAGGTCAATACCGCGCCCGCCAGCGCGAAGGCCGAGGCCTTGACGAAGTCGCGCTCGATCACGAAGACGCCGATGGCGCCGAGCACCAGACCTGTGAGGATCGCGCCGCCGCCCATCACTTCCAGCCCGTGATAGAGCACGCCCTGCTGCGGCAGTGCGGCGATCGCGGCTGTCTTGACCGCGTCGACCTTGTCGGCGGCGAGCCCGCCCACCGCCTGCGCGGCGTTAAGGGTGGAGCCCAGCATGGTGTCGACCTGCAGCTTGGCCCATGCCGCCAGATGCGGCGTCAGCGCCAGCACGACCGCGGGGGCATGTTTTACCGGCGTGGTCTGGAACGCCTGGGCGCCGATCAGCATGCCGATATAGAGCAGGATCGGCGAGATCGCGACCACGGGTACCAGCGCCAGCAGCACCGAGATGATGCCGAACCAGCTCAGCAGCACCACCATGATGCCGGTCGCCGCCGAATAGCCGATCCGGCCGCCCATCGCCTTCCAGCCGGGATGGCCGATATAGACCGCGTTGATGAAGGGATTGCCCATCAGGCAGCCGATCAGGCTGACGACGCCGTCGGCGGTCAGCACGCGCGTGGTCGGATATTCGTCGCCCGCGGCCTCGGCGCTTTCGACGTTGTCCATGGCCTCGACCAGATCGTAGATGCCGAACGGGATCGCCGTCACCAGGATGATGCCGAGGAATTCGAAGCCGGAAAACACCAGGCCGAACGCCGGCAGCGGCACCGAGAAACCGAAATTGGCAAAGGCGTCGCCGAGGCCCTTGACGCTGAGGCCGCCGAGGCCGAGCCCGAACAGGTTGGAGCCCCACGCGATCAGCATGCCGGCGGCGATCGCCACCAGGCCGGCGGGGATGGCCCTCGGATATCTGACACCGCCGAACCAGCTCGCCAGGATGATGGCGAAGCAGACCAGCCCGATCTGCGGCGTCATGTACATCTCCAGCGCCGGGCGCATCGAGATGAAGGTCACGGAGACGCCAGCGAGCGTGCCGAGCAGCGCCGCGCGCGGTGTGATTCGCCTGATGTACGGCGCGATGAAGCCGCCGATCATGAGAATGAAACTCTGGAAGAACACCCAGACCAGCCCGGCCGACCAACCCTTGATCGGATCGCCTGTCTTCAGCGAGATCGGCAGCATGACCACGAAAGTGACGATGAACATGTGCGGCACGCTGACGCCAGACGGCAGCGCGCAGACATCATTGCGGCCGGTCTTCTGCGCCAGCCGGTAGGCCAGCCAGGCGTAGTAGAATGTCGAGAGGCACATCATCAGGCCGAGCGCCGGCAGGATACGGCCGAACACCAGTGAATCAGGCATCTTCAGCACGAAGCGCAGCAGTCCCGTCAGCACCAGCATGTTGACCAGGATGTTGGTGCCGAAGCCGAACAGCGCGTTCCAGTCGCCCGGCGTCCACAATGCAGGTTTGAAGTCGCCCTTGCTCGCCGTCACGGTCGTGCTCATTGCGCTGCCCCCACTGTCCGCTGGTTGGAAGTCTCCGTTGCCAAAATCTCCGGTGTCATGGCCGCGCGCACCGCGGCGGAAGAGCTGACCCAGCCGAAGATGCCGCCCTGGGCCTTGATCATGTTCAGGCCCATCTCGTGGAATTCGGGGAAATAGGAGGCGCAGCAATCCGCCAGCACGACGCAGCGGTAGCCGCGGTCGTTGACCTCGCGCACCGTGGTGTTGACGCAGACCTCGGTGGTGACGCCGCACACCAGCAGGTTGGCGATGCCGAAATTCTGCAGGATCTCGCCGAGATCGGTGGCGTAGAACGCACCCTTGCCGGGCTTGTCGATCACGATCTCGTCGTCGAGCGGATAGAGTTCGGGAATGAAGTCGTGGCCGGCCTCGCCGCGGATCAGGATCCGTCCCATCGGGCCGGGATCGCCGATCCGCCTGCTCGGCGCGCCGCGCGCGATCTTGGCCGGCGGCGCGTCGGACAGATCAGGCAGATGTCCCTCGCGGGTGTGCACCACCAGCATTCCAGCCGCCCGCGCGGCGGCGAGCACGCTGGCGCAAGGCGCGACCGCACGCGCCAGCTGGGAGACATCGTTGCCCAGGGTCTCGCCAAAACCCCCCGGCTCGAGGAAATCGCGCTGCATGTCGATGATAACAAGCGCCGTCGCGGCCCAGTCGAGTTCGATCGGCTGCGGCTCCGCGTCGAGCAGACGGGTGGTTGCGGATGTCGCCATGGCTGACTGCGCTCCGGGCGCCGGGAACGGCCCCTGCGATCGAAGCAAGCGGTGTGCCATTGTGTACAGCGGCGGCGAAGTCCCGCGCTTTACAAATTTCCTTGTCTGCTCAGACGTTTGGGATGATGCTGTCGGCGGCAATCGGCGCGCGGCGCCGACTGCAAAATTGCCGTTTGCTTAATTTATGAGCAGCGCCATTTGCGATGTGCGGCGTCGATCGTCTAGCTTGATGTCAGAGCCTCACCGGCGCGACCGCGCCTCCCGCCTAGCCGGAGTACCCGATGTCAAATTCGTTCGAACGCCGCCACGATATCCTGATCGGGGCCCCGCCGGAGGCGGTGTATGACTACGTCTGCAATCCGAACTCCTGGCCGGAATGGCTGGCGGCGTCGCACCACATCGACAGCGCCGACCGTGCGCTGGACGTCGGCGAAGGCTTTCGCGAGCAATGGCACATCCGCCGCGGCGAGGTGGTGCTGGACTGGAAGGTGACCGAGAGCGATCGCCCGAACGCCTGGACCGTGCGGGCCGAGACCGACTTCATCGGGCCCATCATCGTTCGCTACACGTTCGAGCGGGTCGGCGACGCC
>JAUXWH010000039.1 GCA_030681365.1 Bradyrhizobium sp. | reverse complement strand
ACGCTGACCGGCGACAAGCGCACCTACCAGATGGACTCGGCCAATTCCGACGAGGCGCTGCGCGAGGTCGAACTCGACATCGCCGAAGGCGCCGACATGGTGATGGTGAAGCCCGGGATGCCCTATCTCGACATCGTGCGGCGGGTGAAGGACACTTTCGCGATGCCGACCTTCGTCTACCAGGTGTCCGGCGAATACGCGATGATCGCGGCCGCCGCCAACAACGGCTGGATCGACGGCGAGCGCGCGATAATGGAAAGCCTGCTCGGCTTCAAGCGCGCCGGCGCCGACGGCATCCTGACCTACTTCGCGCCGCAGGCCGCGGAGAAGCTGAAGGCGGAGTAGCTCCGCTACTCTCCACGTCATTGCGAGCGCAGCGAAGCAATCCATAGAGCGGCAAGCAAGAAAGCTGGATTGCTTCGTCGCTTCGCTCCTCGCAATGACGCTGATGGGCTTTGTCCAGAGCCCCGGAATCGCCGGATTATTGCTGCCTGTTAATGATCGCGGCTCTTGCACCCACGCCACCGGTTCCCATGTGCTTCACGGGTACGCACGGTCTGGAGGACGGACATGTCTTACAATGATTCGGGTAGTGGCGAAGAAGCCTGGCGCAGCGGCGGCGGGGTGCAGCCCCATGCCTTCGATCCCCTGCAGCAGCCGGAATTGTTTCGCGGGGTGCTGACGCGGCGGGTGTTCGCGTTCCTGATCGACCTCGTGGTGCTGACGGTTCCGGTGATCCTGGGCTACCTGTTCATCGCGGTGTTCGGCGTCATCACCCTGGGGCTCGGCTGGATGCTGTTCTGGCTGGCCTGGCCGGCCACGGTGGTGTGGGCGGTGGTCTATTACGGCGCATCGATCGGCGGGCCCCATTCGGCCACCCTGGGCATGCGCGTCATGGATCTGGAACTGCGCACCTGGTACGGCGCGCCGGGCTATTTCGTGCTCGGGGCCATGCATGCGGTCCTGTTCTGGGTGTCGATCTCGTTCCTGACCCCGCTGATCCTGCTGGTCGGCCCGTTCAACGACCGGCGGCGGCTGCTGCACGACTTCGTGCTGGGCACCGTGGTCATCAACAGCTCGTTTCGAGCCCAGGTCGCGCAGCCGGCGCGGCCGTTTTGAACCGGTAAAATGAACCCGTAAATTGATTGACCGTGGGCCTCTGCGGCGCGATGCTCTGTTCGGCTCCGATTGAATTGGAGCCGAACGACGCTTGTATTTGACGCGTTTTCT
Source organism: Bradyrhizobium sp. (assembly GCA_030681365.1). Classification (GTDB taxonomy): domain Bacteria; phylum Pseudomonadota; class Alphaproteobacteria; order Rhizobiales; family Xanthobacteraceae; genus Bradyrhizobium. The sequence goes on along the minus strand of JAUXWH010000039.1, from coordinate 500 downwards.
TCATGCGAACCGGTACCCACTTCGTTTGAAAACGCTATAGTATGCTGCTTCGGAGGCCTGACGACACAACGTGACCCAGCACTCGCGTGACACACCGCAGTTCTACCTGACCGCGCCATCGCCCTGCCCCTATCTGCCGGGCCGGCACGAGCGCAAGGTGTTCACCCATCTGGTCGGCGACAAGGCCGGCGATCTCAACGATCTGCTCACCCATGGCGGGTTCCGGCGCAGCCAGTCGATCGCCTATCGCCCGGCCTGCGACCAGTGCCGCGCCTGCGTCTCGGTCCGCGTCATCGCCAACGAGTTCCGCCTCTCGCGCAATTTCCGCAAGATCATGGCCCGCAACGCCGACATATCAGGCGAACAGCGCAGCGCGGTGCCGACCTCCGAGCAATATTCGGTGTTTCGCGCCTATCTCGACGCCCGGCATCGCCATGGCGGCATGGCCGACATGACCGTGCTCGACTACGCCATGATGGTGGAGGACAGCCACGTCGAAA
>JAUXWH010000036.1 GCA_030681365.1 Bradyrhizobium sp. | reverse complement strand
AGCCACGAGCTGCGCACGCCGCTCAACAGCATCCTGATCCTCGGCCAGCAGCTCACCGAAAATCCGGACGGCAATCTGACCGGCAAGCAGGTCGAATTCGCCCGCACCATCCACGGCGCCGGCACCGACCTGTTGAACCTGATCAGCGACATCCTCGACCTGTCGAAGATCGAGTCCGGAACGGTGACGGTGGACGCGGAAGAAATCCTTACCGCCAACCTGCTGGACAGCGTCGGGCGGCCGTTCCGCCACGAGGCGGAAAACCGCCAGCTGTCGTTCAACATCGACGTCGATCCCAATCTCGGGCGCAGCATCGTCACCGATTCGAAGCGCCTGCAGCAGGTGCTGAAGAACCTGTTGTCGAACGCCTTCAAGTTCACGGCGGAAGGCGGCGTTCGCCTCAGCGTCTCGGCCGCCATTGGCGGCTGGAGCGTCGAACACCCGATCCTGAGCCATTCGCCGGCCGTCGTCGCCTTCGAGGTCTCCGACACCGGCATCGGCATTCCCCTGGAAAAGCAGAAGCTGATCTTCGAGGCGTTCCAGCAGGCCGACGCCGGCACCAGCCGGAAATATGGCGGCACCGGCCTCGGCCTCGCCATCAGCCGCGAGCTGGCGAGCCTGCTCGGCGGCGAGATTCAGCTGCGCAGCACGCCCGGCAAGGGCAGCACCTTCGTACTCTATCTGCCGATCAAATATTCCGGACCGACGGTGGCGCCGCGCGCCCCCGCCTCGACGCTATCAGGGACGGCGCCGGCGCCGCAGGTCGCAGCTCAGGAGCGGGTGATCGAGCAGTTGCCGGACGACCGGCTCAGTCTCGAGCCGGGAGACACCATTCTTCTGATTGTCGAGGACGACCCGCATTATGCGCGGGTGCTGATCGACCTCGCCCGCGACAAGGGCTTCAAGGTGCTGGTGGCGGCACGCGGTGCGGAGGCGCTGGAGCTGGCAAAGCAGTTCCAGCCGGCGGCGGTCTCGCTCGACGTGTTCCTGCCGGACATGCTGGGCTGGACGGTGCTGAGCCAGCTCAAGCACAACCCGCTGACCCGGCACATTCCGGTTCAGATCATCACGCTCGACGAGGATCGCCAACATGCCCTGGCGCGGGGCGCCTTCTCCTATGTCAGCAAGCCGACGACCACCGAAGGCGTCAGCGCCGCCCTGTCCCAGATCAAGGAATACGCCAAGCCGCGCCGCAAGCGCCTGCTGATCGTGGAGGACAATGCGGCCGAGCAGATGAGCATCGCCGCGCTGCTTGATCACGACGATATCGAGATCGTGACCACGGCCACCGGCGCCGGCGCGCTTTCCACCCTGCGCGAACGCACATGCGATTGCGTGGTGCTCGATCTGCGACTGCCCGACATGAGCGGTTTCGAGGTACTCGACCAGATCCGCAAGGATGACAGGCTGTCCAACGTCCCGGTCGTGGTGTTCACCGGCCGCGAACTGTCGATCGAGGAAGACGCCGAACTCCACACCATGGCGCGCAGCATCGTGGTCAAGGGCGTGGAGTCGCCGGAACGCCTGTTCGACGAGACGTCACTGTTCCTGCACCGTGTGATCACGAAGTTGCCGATCGAGAAGCAGCGAATGCTGGAAAAGCTCAATAGTTCCGACGAGGACCTGGTGGGTCGAACCGCCTTGCTGGTCGATGACGACGCCCGCAACATCTTCGCGCTGAGCAGCGTGCTGGAACGCCGCGGCATGAAGGTGCTGACTGCGACCACCGGCAGCGAGGCGGTGACGCTGGTGGAGTCGCACCCCGAGATCGCCATCGTGCTGATGGATATCATGATGCCGCAGATGGACGGCTACCAGACCATGGGCGTGATCCGCGAGAACCCGGCGTTCCGCCGCCTGCCGATCATCGCGCTGACCGCCAAGGCGATGAAGGGAGACCGCGAGAAATGCCTGGAGGCCGGTGCGTCGGATTACCTGGCGAAGCCGGTCAATACCGAGCAGTTGTTGCTCGCCATCCGCATGTGGCTGCACCGCTGATGCACGATCAGATCACAGACCACCAGAAGGTGAACATACTGCTGGTCGACGACCAGCCGGCGAAGCTGCTCGCCTATGAGGTGATCCTGAAGGAGCTTAACGAAAACCTCGTCGTCGCCACGTCCGGCCGCGAGGCGCTGGAATACCTGCTCAAGAACGAAGTCGCGGTTATCCTGGTCGACGTCTGCATGCCGGAGCTGGACGGATTCGAACTCGCCGCCATGATCCGCGAGCATCCGCGTTTCCAGAAGACGGCCATGATCTTCATCTCGGCGATTCAGGTCAGCGATATCGACCGGCTGCGCGGCTACGAAATGGGCGCGGTCGACTACGTTCCGGTGCCGGTGATTCCCGAAGTGCTGCGCGCCAAGATCAAGGTGTTCACCGAGCTGTATCGCAAGACCCGTCAGCTCGAGCGGTTCAATGCCGAGCTTGAAGACCGCGTTCGCGCCCGTACCGCCGAACTGGAGCAATCCAACGCCAGGCTGCTCGAAAGCGAGCAGCGCCGCAGCCTTGCGATCGCCGCCGGCAAGATGGGATCCTGGGATTGGGACTGGGCCAATGGCGACTGGATGTGGGACGAAGGCCAGTATCGGATTTTCGGTGTCGATCCGCAAACCTTCGCGGTGACGCCGGCCAGCGTTCAGGCGCGGCTCCATCCCGACGATATCGAAGAGCTGCGCAAGGCGATGGCCCAGTTCGCCAAGGGCGTCACCTCCTACGAAACCGAATTCCGCATCATCCGGCCCGACGGCGAAATCCGCTGGTGCGTCGGCACGGCCGCGGCCACTGTCGACAAGGGTGGCCGCGTGGTGCGCGTCAGCGGCGTCACCGTCGACATCACGGAACGCAAGCATGCGGAGGAACGTCAAAATCTGCTGGCCCGGGAAGTCGATCACCGCGCCAAGAACGCGCTGGCGCTGGCGCAATCGATCGTCCGGTTGACGCGGGGCGACAACGTCCAGTCCTACATCCAGTCGGTCGAGGGCCGGATCAGTGCGCTGGCGCGGGTGCATACCATTCTCTCGCTCTCGAGCTGGCAGGGCGCCAAGATCGGCAAGCTGGTCGACGAGGAACTCGCGGCCTATGCGATGGGCGATCAGATCACCCTGAACGGTAAGGAGGTTCAGCTGCAGCCGGCAACCGCGCAGACCCTGGCGATGGCCCTGCACGAACTCGTCACCAATTCGGCGAAGTATGGCGCGCTGTCGACGCTGTCAGGCCGGCTCGCACTCAACTGGGAGGTCGATGACGAGCTTCTAACGCTGGCGTGGCAGGAGAGCGGCGGGCCGCTGGTTCAGAAGCCGACCTCGAGAGGCTTTGGGACGCGAAGCGTGATCGCCAGCATCGAGTCGCAGCTCGGTGGACGGGCTGAATTCAATTGGCGTCCCGAAGGCCTGATCTGCCGGCTCTCGGTCCCACTGGTGCCGCACCTCGCGGCGACGGAGCAGGATCCGCATCCAAGCGCGGCCCATGGATAGTTGCGCGAACCGGATTGCCCGGGAGGTTCGAGTGGAATGGCTACCGGATCGCGCAGGAAAAACGCGTCAACAAGGACCAGAGCCGGCGCTGAATCAATCGGAACCAAAAGCGGCTTCAGGCGACGTCCGTGTTTTCGGCGATGTATCGCGCGGAGCGCTGATACGCCGCTTCGACCGCGCGGACGAGCTGGTTGGGCCGAAACGGCTTCTGCAGACATACGACGTCGGAAAGTTCGGGCGACGCGGAGACGAAGTCGAGCGCTGTCATTCCGGATATCGCAACCACAGGAAAACCCGGAACGCGCTCACGCATCCGCCGGATCACGTCCAGGCCGTTGGTTCCCTGCAGGAAGATATCGACGATCGCGAGGTCGAACTCGGAACCTTCGAACTCCTTCAGCCCGCGTTCGGCGCTGGCGGCTTCGACGATGTTGAAATGATGGATACGCAGCACGATGGAGATCATCGCGCGCACATCGGACTGATCGTCGATCACAAGAATGCGCGGCAACGGGGGGCTCCCGGAAACAGCTCTAATCGTACCGAGCCAGCCTACAATGGACCGCCGGGTCTGGATCGACGTCCTGCGCAATATTCCGCGCGTCGGTAAAGATGCCGTTACTGCCGCGCATCGGGCTTTTGGCCGATTAACACAAATGTAACCCTCGGCGGCGATGGCCAGTGGCCGGACAGGCGAGGACAGCAGATCCTGCTAGCAATCATTGGCCCTCGGCGAAACCGGCATCGTTTCCATCGGTATTGCGATATCGCGCGGATGGGTTGTTGCGGGAATGCGCTAAGGTGTTTCGATTCGATGCGATTGGTGCGGCAGGCAGCGCCAGTTTGCAGGAGCGGATAATGCAAACGGGCGACGACCGCAGCATCCTGATCTCGACGATGCCGGCCGAGGGCCGCGATCGCAGGGCGGCGCTTGCCGTCGTCGGCATCTCGCTGGTTCTGTTCGCATGCGCCGTACCATTCGCTGCCGTGCCACTCGCGCCGATGCCGGCATTCGTCGCCAGTTACCAGTCCGCGCTTGCGATCAACGATATCGTCACGGCCATCCTGCTGTTTTCGCAATTCGCGGTGCTGCGGTCGCGGGCCCTGTTGCTGCTCGCGAGCGGATATCTGTTTACCGCGGCTGCCGCGGTGATTCATGCCCTCACCTTTCCCGGCCTGTTCGCGCCGACGGGACTATTGGGCGCGGGTCCACAGACGACAGTCTGGCTTTACATGATCTGGCACGGCGGATTTCCGCTTCTCGCACTCGGATATGCGCTGCTCAGGGATACCGATGGCGGCGCCAGGATTCGCACGTCGACCGGCAGGGCGATCCTCGGAAGCATCATTGCAGTGGCCGTTGCCATCTCGGTGCTGACGTGGATCGTCACCGCCCGGCATGACGCCCTCCCGACCCTGCTGAGCGGCGGTCGTTATACGCCGGTCATGATCGGCGTCGTGTCCTCGGTATGGCTGCTCAGCCTGGCCGCCCTGCTGACCCTGTGGCTTCGGCGGCCGCATTCTGTCCTCGATGTCTGGCTCATGGTCGTGCTGTGTGCATGGCTGTTCGACATCGCGTTGTCGGCGATCGTCAACGAGACCAGATTCGATCTGGGGTTCTATGCCGGCCGGATCTACGGCCTGTGTGCCGCGACCGTCGTTCTGGCGGTGCTGCTGATCGACAATGTCAGCCTGCAGGCCCAGATGGCCCGTTTGCTCGGAACCCTGCGCCGGGAGGCCGCGTCCGAAAGGGATCGCCACACCGAGCGCGAGCGGTTGTTCAGCGTGGTGGTGGAGTCCTCCAACGACGCCATCATCACCAGGACGCTCGACGACACCATCGTCACCTGGAACCCGGCCGCGGAACGGCTGTTCGGGTACTCCGCGACCGAGGCCATCGGCAATCGCGTCGATTTCATCGTTCCACCGGACCGGCACGCCGAGGCGCAGGAAATCCTCGGTCGGATCGCCTCAGGTGAGGCCATCGAACATCGCGAAACCTTGCGGCTGCACAAGGACGGTCACGAGGTGCACGTTGCGCTGAGCGGCTTTCCGATCCGGTCGCTGGCCGGCGAGGTTGTCGGCGCATCCATGATCGCGCGCGACCTCAGCGAGAGCAAACGGGCGCAGTAGGCGCTGAGCCAGGAAATCGAGGAACGGCGCCGCATCTTCGAGACTTCGCAGGATCTCATCCTGGTCACCGATACCAAGGGAACGTTCGTTCAGGTCAGCCCGAGCTCCTTCACCATCCTTGGCCGTCGGCCCGAGGAAATGATCGGGCACAGCGCGATCGAGTTTATCCATCCGGACGATCTCGACAGCACCCGCGAGGAGATGCGGACCGCGCGGCGCGGCCATCATATGCGCAACTTCGATACACGCTATGTCCACAAGGACGGCCACGCCGTGATGCTGACCTGGATGGGCGCCTGGTCCGAGCCGGTCAGGCGGCACTTCTTCGTCGGCCGCGACCTCACCGAGAAGCAGGCCGCGGAAGCCCAGTTCCGCCAGGCGCAGAAGATGGAAGCCGTCGGCCAGTTGACCGGCGGCGTGGCGCACGACTTCAACAATATTCTCACGGTCATCACCGGGACCATCGGAATCTTGACCGAGGCCGTTGCCCATGACCCACAGCTCGCGGCCATCACCAGGATGATCGACGAGGCGGCGGAGCGCGGCGCCGAATTGACCCGGCACCTGCTGGCCTTTGCCCGCAAGCAGCCGCTGCAGCCACGCGAGGTCGACGTCAATGCACTGGTGCTCGAAACCGCCAAGCTGCTGCGCCCGACGCTCGGCGAGCAGATCGAAATCGCCCCGCTGCTTGCCGCGGACGCATGGACGGCGCTGGTCGACCCGAGCCAGCTCACGACAGCGATATTGAACCTTGCGCTGAACGCGCGCGATGCGATGCCCTACGGCGGCAAGCTCACGCTCGAGAGCAAGAGTGTCTATCTCGATGAGAGTTACGCGAGCATGCATACCGAGGTCACCCCGGGCAGCTATGTCATGATCGCGGTAAGCGACAGCGGCGCGGGGATATCCGCCGCCAACCTGGAGAAGGTCTTCGACCCGTTCTTTACCACCAAGGAAGTCGGCAAGGGCACCGGACTTGGCCTCAGCATGGTGTTCGGCTTCGTCAAGCAGTCGGGCGGGCATATCAAGATCTACAGTGAGGAAGGTCACGGGACGTCCGTCAAGCTTTATCTGCCGCGCGCCACCGGGCTCGATCACGTCGCCGCCGAGCAGCCGTCATCCCCGACCATCGAAGGCGGGCACGAGGTCGTGCTCGTGGTCGAGGACGACGCGCTGGTGCGCAAATATGTCGTTACCCAGGTCGAGAGCCTGGGCTATACCACGCTGGAGGCGGGCAACGCCGCCGAGGCTCTCGTCGTTATCGACAACACCGAAGGGATCGACCTGCTGTTTACCGACGTCATCATGCCCGGATCGATGAACGGCCGCCAGCTTGCCGATGAGGCATTGAAGCGGCGGCCCGCACTGAAGACGTTGTTCACGTCGGGCTATACCGAGAACGCCATCGTGCATCACGGCCGGCTCGATTCCGGGGTATTGCTGCTCGCCAAGCCGTATCGCAAGTCCGATCTGGCACGAATGATCAGGCATGCGCTGGACCGTTGAAAGCATGAAGAACCTCCTCACCGATATCGCCGGCGTCCGTGTCGGTCACGCCGACGACCGGCGACTTGCATCCGGAGTCACGGCTGTCATCTTCGATACGCCCGCGGTGGCGGCGATCGACATCCGCGGCGGCGGGCCCGGTATCCGTGAGGGCGCGGTGCTCGACCTCGAAAACACCGTGGAGCAAATTCACGGCATCGCGTTGGCGGGCGGCTCGGCGTTCGGACTGGAGGCCGGCGGCGGGGTGCAGGCCTGGCTCGCCGAACAGGGCCGCGGTTTTTCGGTGGGCGATGCACTGATTCCCATCGTGCCGGGTGCGATCTGTTTCGATCTGCTCAACGGGGGCGACAAGGCCTGGGGCCGCTTCGCGCCTTACCGCGACCTCGGCTACGCCGCCGCCGAGGCGGCGGCGGCGGATTTCGCGCTCGGCAGCGTCGGCGCCGGACTCGGCGCCACTACCGCGAATTTCAAGGGCGGCATCGGTTCAGCATCGGCGGCAACGGCAGCCGGCATCAGGGTCGCAGCCCTGGCGGTGGTCAATGCGGTCGGCAGCGTCACCGTCGGCGACGGCCCGTGGTTCTGGGCGGCGCCGTTTGAAACCGGCGACGAACTTGGCGGGCGCGGATTGCCGCCGACCTTCACGTCCGGGATGCTCCGGATGCGCATCAAGGGCGGCGCGGCCGCGACATCGATGGAAAACACCACGCTGGCCGTGGTCGTGACCGACGCGGCCCTGACGAAACCACAGGCCAGGCGGCTGGCGATGATCGCGCAGACCGGATTTGCCCGCGCGATCTATCCGGTGCACGCGCCGCTCGACGGCGATGTGGTGTTCGCCGCCGCTACCGGCGAAAAGCCTGTCGATCCGCTGGCCGGTCTCACCGAACTCGGCATGGTCGCGGCCAATGTGATGGCCCGCGCCATCGCCCGCAGCGTGTATGAGGCGACCGCCCTGCCCTTCCCCGGCGCGCTGCCGGCGTGGAAGGATCGATTTGGGTAGCAACCCAATTGCGGCAGCCGCGTTAATTCCGGACAGGATTCCGGGGCTGCCATGCCGTCCACAGCCATTCGCCATTTCCGTTACGATTCCGCAGAACGCGAGTTGCAGGTGACATTCGTCACCGGCCGCCGCTACGTCTACGAAGACGTGCCGCCGGACGTCTGCGACGCGTTCAACGCAGCGCCTTCACGGGGCAGATTTTTCAATCTGGAAATTCGGGACCGCTACATCTATCGGGAGGTCACATGCGAGCGTTCTGGAGGGAACGTTCGCTGAAGTTCAGAATTTCATCCATGCGCTGGACGAGGTTGCAAATGCCTGCATCTGGCGCGCAATCATCTCGTTCATGACATCGTAGGATGATGTCGCGGCACCGGCTGCATTTGCCTCAAATTCCGATCTGGTGACCTGGCCATCGCCATCGGCATCGAGTTGCGAGAACAGGTCGTGGGGGACGTCGGGCTCGCCGGTCCCTGCAGATGGAAGCGACGCGGTCGATGGCCGGCTTTGCGACGCAAGCAGCGCGTTGATCGTGGCTTGGATATCTGCGGAAACATCTGCGGAAATCCGTCGAGCCCGGAATACGGGTTCGATTTTCCGGACATCGCGGTCCCGCCGAAGATGTCGCCGAAGGGATCCGGGGATTCCCGGCCTGAGCCGGTGGAGTTGGCCGACGACGAATTCGATGAGGTCACTGATCTCAGCAACTCCAGGACGGAGGAAGCGGTGTAGGCAGAAAGCTGCATTTCAAATACTCCAGCAACTGCCGCGCAAGGCGGCTCTCTCGCGAACGCTCCGGCTGGAAGATAGGTCAGGCGCTGAGCGACAGCGAACCGGCCCCGGCGGATGAAATCGCCTGCGCCTGCTTCTGGATCATCTGCTCGATGAAATTATAGGAGGACGTGGCCGCGCTGGATGCCGACGAGGCCGCGGCCGACGTCATCGTCACCTTGGAGCCGTCGGCGTAGGTCAGCGATGTCGTGACCGAGCCATCGCTGTTGGTGACCGAGGTCGAGGATGCACCCTCCAGGGCCTGCATCAACTTATCCTTGCCGGCTCCCTCTGGCGCGACGGAGCGGTCCGAGCCGGCGGTGGCGTCAGGACGACGATGCCCCTTGCCTTTCAGCGCCGACATCATTTCGTCGAGGCCGACCGTGCCGTCGCCGTCCTTGTCGAGCTTGCCGAATACGCTGTCGGCCTGCTTGAGGTTGGTCCCGCCGGCGCCGAGCGCGTTCTCGAATTCCGATTTGCTGAGCTTGCCGTCGCTGTCGGCGTCGATCTGCGCGAACAGGTCCTTCAGCGCGTTCGACCGGCTGGTGGACGACGATGCGGCCGATCCCGTCGTTGCCTGGCTTTGCGCCGCCAGCAGCGCACTCATCGTGGCGGGCGTTATCTGCGAGCTGGCACCCGCTCCGAACTTGGCCGGCGAACTTTCCGACGCCGTGCTGCTGCCGGAAAAGTCGAACGGGCTCTTCGCTTCCTGCTTGTTGCCGGCGGATTGGGATTTCGATCCGGCCAGCGATTTCAGGAGGCCCAGTGCGGACGTCGCGGCGCTCAGGGCATGCAGCATGACCAAACTCCAACAAATGCCGCCCGGCGCGGCCTGTTACTTCCACGCCGATGGATCAGCAAACTCCGTGCCATCTCTGAAACCCGATAAAACCGGTGTTTTTGCACCTGCCATGACGAAATCCTCCCGGCAATAGATGCCGTCGCGGCAGATTTTTCCTGCCCGCAACCGTTCCCCGGACGCTGCGCAGCACGAAGTGATGCGCTGCAGATCCGGGATCCATGCTTGCTTTGAGAGGTGGGTCGCGGCTCTGCGGAGCAGCGCGAAAAGCGCTGCACCGCGTCCGGGACACGAGATCGCCCGCATTGCCCCCGGACCTGGCGCATGTTACGCGATCGCTCCGCCACACGTTGCACCTGCCCGGGAAGCGCACATGTCTCAGCAATTTGCGTCTCGTCCCCTCGTCATCGCGCCGTCAATCCTGGCGTCGGATTTTGCCCGGCTGGGCGAAGAGGTCCGCGCCGTCGATACGGCCGGCGCCGACTGGATCCATCTCGACGTGATGGACGGACATTTCGTGCCCAACATTTCCTACGGCCCCGACGTCATCAAGGCGATGCGCCCGCACACCAAGAAGATCTTCGACGCCCACCTGATGATTTCACCCTGCGATCCCTCCCTCGAGGCTTTTGCAAAAGCCGGCTGCGATCACATCACGGTGCATGCCGAGGCGGGTCCGCATCTGCATCGCTCGCTGCAGGCGATCCGCGCGCTCGGCAAGAAGGCCGGCGTCTCGCTCAATCCGGGCACCCCGATCAGCGCAATCGAATACGTCATCGACCTGATCGACCTCGTGCTGGTGATGTCGGTCAATCCCGGCTTCGGCGGCCAGGCTTTTATTCCCTCGGCGCTGGGCAAGATCCGCGACCTCCGCGCCATGACCGCGGGCCGCCCAATCGACATCGAGGTCGATGGCGGCGTCGGCCCGGAGGTAGCCGGCGCACTGGCCGCCGCCGGCGCCAATGCCATGGTCGCAGGCTCGGCGGTGTTCAAGGGCGGCACCATGGAAAGCTACAAGGCCAATATTTCCGCGATCCGCAATGCCGCGGTGCTGGCGCGCGGCGAAGCGATTTAACCCTCCCGGGTCGGCCTGCTTGGCCTGTCCCGGGATCGAACATTTTCCTGCGCCGCCGCGACCAACCGGGCATGAGCCTGGACGAAATCCGATCGACGCTGTTTGCGGCGGGCCTGCGCCGACTGCTGATCAGAACGCTGCAACCCGGCGAGCGCGTGCTCTGGCAGGGCCAGCCCGACGCCATCGCCGACATGATGATGTGGCGATTCCTGTGGTGGATCGGATTTCCCTGGCTGATTGTCAGCGTGGTCGCGGTTTCCAACGGCTGGATCGATCAATCGGCGATGTTCTTCCTGATGTCCGGCGCCATCATGATCGCGGCGCCGCTGGTGATGGCGCTTTACGACCTGCAGACGCTGTGCGTCATCACTGACCGCCGCGCGCTGATCCTGCGCACGGCCTGGGGCAGGCGGACCGCGACCGCAACCGCGTTCGAGGACATGGACGCCAGCTTTGAAATTCTCGACATCAGCCGCGGCGCCGGCCACCTGAACTTCGCGTCCGGGGTTTCGACCCGTTCTCCCGACACCGATTACACCGGCCGCTACGGATTTCGCTGCATTCCCGACGTCGACCGGGTGCGTGATATTCTGGAGCGTGCGCGAGGCGAGATTGCGCCACGAAAATCCCGCAGGAATCCGTAGGGTGGGCAAAGCGCAGCGTGCCCACCACATTCCTGAACGCGGCAAAGACCACATCCCCGAATGTGGAAAAGATGGTGGGCACGGCGCAAGCGCGCCTTTGCCCACCCTACGAATCGTTTATCGCTTGCGCGGCGCTTCCAGTCCCTTCAGCAACAGCGCCAGCACGGCGTCGATCCGCGCGGCGAAGGCCGGGTCACTCCATTCCTCGGCGTGGGCGGGATGATGGAAGCGGATGGTGGCGTCGAATACCGCGCGCGAGGTCGCCTTGACGTCGGCAATCTCGAATGCGCCCTGCTTCACGCCGTCGGACAGGATACTCTCGACCTGGTCACAGAGACATTCCTTGTGCGAACTCACCGCCTGACAGGCTTCCTGCGCCAGCGCCAGATAGGTCGCGAACATCTCGGGGTCGTCGGACAGTTTCTTGTGCTTGGCCGCAAACAGCGTGCGCAGCCAGCGCTCCAGCCGGGCCGGCGCCGGTCCCGGCCCGTCCACGATCTCCTGCAGCGGCGCGTTGAAGCGGTCGAGCCAGCGTTTGGCGACGGCTTGGCGCAGCGAGGCCTTGCTGGGAAAATGCCGGTAGACGCTGCCATGGCTGACATCGAGCGCGCGGGCGACATCCACCACGGTGGCTTTCGCCAGCCCGAAGCGGCGCAGCACGTCCTCGGTGACTTCGAGGATCCGCTCGGGGGTCAGAACCACATTCTCGTTCATGCGCGCACCGTCTGCTTCCTGTCGTCGTGGCGGGCGGCCATGGCCGCCCCTTTTTTAGCGGGTTAAGCGGGTGGCCTGCGCTTCAAGATGGCGGGCAACCTGGGCGTCGAGCCAGCGCTGGATTTGTTGGACAAATTGAAAGATCTCGATCGTCATGGCTAAGTCCTCTGCAAGTCCGCTGTCCCGCGGTCGATCGGCCGGCGAGTCAGGGTGACGCCCAAAGGCGGCGTCGGAGGTAATATAGCCTATCTCGATGACAGATTACAATATCTGTCAGTCAATATTTCGTGATCGAGGGGCGCGGCAGCTGCCCGCAGGGGGCCTCCGCGCCTAGCCGAGCGGAGGTTTGTCTCACCGGGGCGGCTCTGCTAAAGCGCGGCGTAAAAACAATCGGCCGGGAGTCGCAACTGATCCCCGCTTTGCTCGCCCGGAGTCCTCGATGATCCCCCGCTATACCCGCCCGGAAATGGCCGCCATCTGGGAGCCGCTGACCCGTTTCAAGATCTGGTTCGAGATCGAGGCGCATGCGGCGGATGCCCAGGCTGAACTCGGCGTGATCCCGAAGGAGGCCGCAAAGACCATCTGGGCCAGGGGCAAAGACGCCCAGTTCGACGTCGCGCGGATCGACGAGATCGAACGCGAGGTCAAGCACGACGTCATCGCCTTCCTCACCCACCTCGCCGAATTCGTCGGTCCGGATTCGCGCTTCGTGCACCAGGGCATGACCTCGTCCGACGTGCTCGACACCTGCTTCAACGTCCAGCTCACCCGCGCCGCGGACATGCTGATCGCGGACCTCGACAAGGTGCTGGCGGCGCTGAAGAAGCGCGCCTTCGAACACAAGATGACGCCGACGATCGGCCGCTCGCACGGCATCCACGCGGAGCCGACCACGTTCGGGCTCAAACTCGCTTACGCCCATGCGGAATTCTCCCGCGCCCGCGAGCGGCTGGTCGCCGCGCGCAAGGAAGTCGCGACCTGCGCGATCTCGGGCTCGGTCGGAACGTTCGCGCATATCGATCCCAGGGTCGAGGAACACGTCGCCAAAGCGATGGGCCTCGCGGTTGAGCCGATCTCGACGCAGATCATCCCGCGCGACCGCCACGCCATGTATTTTGCGACGCTCGGCGTGATCGCCTCGTCGGTCGAACGCCTCGCCACCGAGATCCGGCATCTGCAGCGCACCGAGGTGCTGGAAGCCGAGGAGTTCTTCTCCGAGGGCCAGAAGGGCTCCTCCTCGATGCCGCACAAGCGCAACCCCGTGCTGACGGAAAACCTCACGGGCCTGTCGCGCATGGTGCGCGCCTATGTGACGCCAGCGATGGAGAACGTCGTGCTGTGGCACGAGCGCGACATTTCGCACTCCTCGGCCGAACGCATGCTGGCGCCCGACGCCACCGTCACGCTCGACTTCGCGCTGAACCGGCTGGCCGGCCTGATCGAGAAGCTGGTGGTCTACCCCGAGAACATGCAGAAGAATCTCGACCGCCTCGGCGGCCTCATTCATTCGCAGCGGCTGTTGACGGCGCTCACGCAAAAGGGCTGTTCGCGCGAGGATTCCTATCGCCTCGTGCAGCGCAACGCGATGCCGGTGTGGCGCGGCGAAGGCGACTTCGAGACGTTGCTGAAGAAGGACGCCGAGCTGAAGAAATATCTCAGCGATGCCGAGATCTCCGAACAGTTCGACCTCGGCTATCATTTCAAGCATGTCGACACGATCTTCAGGCGGGTGTTCGGCGAAGCGTGATACGGGACGTACCCATGGGCAGCGTCGTCGCCGTCAGCGCCCGCAGCGGCCATCACTTCAGCAAGACCCCTGCCCTGAGCATTCGCCTGCTCACGGGCTTGGGCGTCGCCGGCGACGCCCATATGGGCGAGACGGTCAAGCACCGTTCCCGCGTCCGCCGCGATCCGACCCAGCCCAACCTGCGCCAGGTGCACCTGATCCACGCCGAATTGTTCGCGGAATTGCGGGTGAAGGGTTTTGTCGTGCGTCCGGCCGACCTCGGCGAGAACGTCACCACTGATGGCATCGACCTGCTGGCGCTGCCGTCGGGCGCGCGGCTGCATCTGGGGACAAGCGCGGTGGTCGAGATCACGGGCTTGCGCAATCCCTGCATCCAGATCGACACTTTCCAGAAGGACCTGCTGGCGGCGACGCTGGACAAGGATGCGGACGGCAATCTGGTCCGCAAGGCGGGCGTCATGGGCATCGTGATAGCGGACGGCGACATCAGGCCGGGCGACGCGATTCGCGTCGAACTGCCGGCAGAACCGCATTTCCCGCTGCAGCCGGTTTGACCGCGGGCAATCCGCGACCGCGTCGCCATGGTGCACAAGGTCTCCGTAATTTCAAGTAATTCCAGAGACTTGCGCTTTGCCACCCAATTTCGCCGAAACCCGCCGCGGCGCAACCCTGCGTACGATAACAACTGAATGGTAACCCCGGATCGGCTAGTATCCCGCCGTGGCAGCACCTCCGACGATTCTGGTTTTCGATTCCGGCCTTGGCGGACTCACCGTATTGCGTGAGATCGTCAGGACGCGGCCCGACGCGCATTACGTCTACGTCGCCGACGACGCCTTCTTTCCCTACGGCCATCATGGCGAGGACGAGATCATCGCGCGCGTGGTGCCGCTGATCGGCGAATTGATCGCGGCGCATGCACCCGACCTCGTCGTGATCGCCTGCAACACCGCGTCCACGCTTGTCATGTCGTATCTGCGCACGCAGTACAAAGTCCCCTTTGTCGGAACGGTGCCCGCGATCAAGCCGGCCTGCGCCAGTTCGAGGACCAAGCGGGTGTCGGTGCTGGGCACCAAGGGCACGGTCAAGCGCGAATACACCCGGGCACTGATCCGCGATTTCGCGCAAGGCTGCGACGTGACGCTGGTGGGTTCGCCGGATCTGGCCTCGCTGGCGGAATCGGCGTTGAGCGGCGAAGCGGTCAGCGACCACGCGATATCCGCCGAACTCGCGCCCTGCTTCATCGGCAGCGGCGAAAGCGATCCGCATCGTACCGACACCGTCGTGCTGGCCTGCACCCATTATCCCCTGCTGATGGATCGGCTGGCCAGGCTGGCGCCGTGGCCGGTGGACTGGATCGACCCCGCGCCGGCGATCGCCCGGCGGGTTTCGGATTTGCTCGGCCCCCCCGTCAGTGAGGCCGATCATAGCGGCGCCGAAATGATCTTCACCTCGAAGCGCCCGCATACGCTGAGCCAGGCCCTGACGCCGTTTTTCGGCGGCCGTGTTCCGGCGTGAATGCATATTGAACTTTTCGGCGTCACGCCGCGCTGCTAGCTTTTCGAAGCCCCGATCCCGGCCAAATCCATGGAGCTTCGAATTTGACGCAAGCCGCGCCTGCACCGCTGAACCGTCTCCGCAAGCTGTGGCAGGAGGGGCGTCCCACATTCGGCGCGATTGCGACCATTCCCTCGATCCAGACCGTGCAGATCATGGCCCGCTCGGGACTCGACTGGATCATCGTCGACCTCGAGCACGGGCCGATCGATCTCGGCTCCGCGCATGCGATGATCACGGCCACCGCCGGCACGCCCTGCATCCCCTTCGCGCGGATCGCCGCCAACGAGCCCTGGCTGGCGAAAGCGCCGATGGACATCGGCGCGCTCGGCATCAATTTCCCGATGATCTGCAGCGGCGCGGATGCGGAGAAGGCCGTGCGCAGCGTGCGCTACCCGCCGCGCGGCGACCGGCTGTGGGGACCGTTCCACGCCCCGTTCCGCTGGGGCGTCTCGATGCAAGACTACATGGCGACCGCCGACGACGACATGATCTGCATGATCACCATCGAGCATGTCGATGCGGTCGAGCGCATCGACGAGATCATGGCCACCCCCGGCATCGACATCGCGGTGATCGGCCCCGGCGACCTCGCCACCTCCATCAACAAGCGCGGCCGCATCGACGATCCCGACGTGCAGGCCCTGATGGCGCGCGCGGAGGCCGGCATCCTCAGGAGCCGCGTGCCGATCGGCGGCGTGGCGCGCACCGCGGAACAGGCCAATGCGATGATCGATCGCGGCTACCTGGCGCTGGCGCTCGGCTTCGACTGGTCGCTGTTCCAGCGCGGCATCGCAGCGAGCTTCGAGGGCATCCGGCGCTGAAACTCGGATGCTCCTAATATCCAGGGCATCCGGACCGCGATGAAATTCAAGCATATTCAAGGCGGTGTGATAAAAAAACGGCAGCGCCCCGACGGATGACGTGCAGCAAAGGCTGGCGTCAGGGCGGCCGGTTCGTGCTAAATGAGGGCCGGGGGGACGGGCGGCCGCCCGGATGTTGCGGGACCTGAGTGGAACGATGCGCGGAACGGTTCGAAAAATTTCAATGCCGCGCCGTCTCGTCGCCGACCTCATGCATGCCTCGATCGGCGTGCCCTTCGTTTCGCTGACCCGCGCCCTCGACGTCCGTCCACTGCTGGAGGCCCGCGCGCTGGCCGCGCAGCCGCCGGGCTGGGCGGCGATCTTCGTCAAGGCGTTCGCGCTGGTGGCGAAGGACGAACCAGTGCTGCGCACGCTCTACGCCAAATGGCCGTGGCCGAGTTTCTACGAACTGCCGCGCAGCATCGCGATGGTTGCGATTGCGCGCGTCGAGGATGGCCAGGATTGCGTGCTGCCGCAAAAGGTCCCCGCCGCGGATGTGCTGGCGCTGACCGAGGTCGATGCGCAGATCCGGCAGGCCAAGGCTGCGCCGATCGGCGAGGTGCCGGCGTTTCGAAAGATATTGCGGGTGACCCGGCTGCCGCTGCCGCTGCGCCGGCTGATGTGGCTGGTCGGCCTGAATTTCGGACGCCAGCGCGCCAACTGGTTCGGCAGCTTCGGCGTGACCTCGGTGGCCGCCTACGGCGCCGGGGAGATGCATGCGCTGAGCCCGGGGCCGTTTATCCTCAGTTACGGCGTGGTGGCGCCGGACCAGACCATCGACGTGGTGATTCGCTGGGATCACCGGATCACCGACGCCGCCCTGATCGCCAAGGCCCTGACCCGGCTGGAACAGGTGCTGAACAGCGAGATCGCGGCCGAATTGCGCGGCCAACGGCAGCAGACGGAGCCAAAGCCGGTCCGGGCGGTCGCGACCTGAGGGCCGAAAAGGCCGTCATTCCGGGGCGTCGCGCCAGCATCGAACCCGGAATCTCGAGATTCCGGGTTCGATGCTTCGCATCGCCCCGGAATGACGAACCCGACGCCCCAAAATGACGGTCTTTTCATTGACATACCCCCGGTTTCTCCCTAGAAACCGCCTGCTCGCGGGCCGTTTTCGGCCCGCGTTGCGTTTCGCGACCCGTGGCCCGTCCCTTTCAAGCTTTAGGGGGTGGGCCTGTCGGCGCCGGGAAAGTCCCGGCGCACAGTAGGGCGCGTTTCCTCAAAACTCAACCCTTTCAAGAGGACGCGATGACTAAGCGCAGTGAGGCGAAATACAAGATCGATCGCCGTATGGGCCAGAACATCTGGGGCCGCCCGAAGAGCCCCGTCAACCGCAGGGAATACGGCCCCGGCCAGCACGGCCAGCGCCGCAAGGGCAAGCTCTCCGACTTCGGCGTGCAGCTGCGCGCCAAGCAGAAGCTGAAGGGCTACTACGCCAATATTTCCGAGCGCCAGTTCCACGGCATCTACGT
>JAUXWH010000030.1 GCA_030681365.1 Bradyrhizobium sp. | reverse complement strand
ATGGGGTCCAAGGGCATCGTCGCCTCGTCGGCCGCGCTCGGCATCCTGCTGCAGCAGGGCATCGGCGACACCATCCGGATTTCGCTGACGCCGGAGCCCGGCGGCGACCGCACGCTGGAAGTCCAGGTTGCGCAGGAACTGCTGCAGACCATGGGTTTCCGCACCTTCGTGCCGCTGGTCGCGGCATGCCCGGGCTGCGGCCGCACCACCTCGACCACCTTCCAGGAACTGGCGCGCTCGATCCAGGATTTCATCCGCGAGGAAATGCCGAGCTGGAAGACGCGCTATCCCGGCGTCGAATCGCTCAACGTCGCGATCATGGGCTGCATCGTCAACGGCCCCGGCGAGTCCAAGCATGCCGATATCGGCATCTCGCTGCCCGGCACCGGCGAAACCCCGGCTGCCCCCGTGTTCGTCGACGGCAAGAAATTCCGCACATTGCGCGGCCCCAACATCGCCACGGAATTCAAGGCGATGGTGATCGACTACATCGACCAGCGCTATGGCGCGGGATCGAACGTGCCGGTGACCGCGGCGGAGTAGGTTTCTCGTTCGTCGTGCCCGCGAATGCGGGGATACATACGCCGTGCCGTCACATTAAAGGCGCTGTAGCAGATAACTTTAGCTACAATAATGGACCGGGATTATGGGTCCCGGCGTTCGCCGGGACGATGGCGTGCAATTGTCGCCGGTTGCACTTCGCTCTAGCCGGGCTACGATAACCCCAATCAATAATGATCGGGAGAAACGCCCCATGAGCTCGCTCTCAAGCAAGCAGGGACCGCGCTACCGCCACGCCTCGGGCGAAGAAGCGCCCTACGAGACCATCGGCGTCGAAAAACTCACCCCGATCATCGGCGCGGAAATATCCGGCGTCGATCTTGCGGGCACGCTGTCCAACCGCACCATGGACGAGATTCACCGTGCGCTCGCCGAAAATCTCGTGATCTTCTTCCGCGACCAGCACATCACGCCGCAACAGCATCTCGCCTTCGGGCGCAAATTCGGCGAGCTGCACATTCACCCGGCAGCCCCGCATGAGGGCGACGATCCCGCGCTGATGAAGATCTATGCCGACAAGGATTCGCCGCGCGCCAATGGTGAGGGCTGGCACTCGGACGTATCCTGCGACATCGAGCCGCCGATGGGCTCGATCCTCTATATCAGGCAGTGCCCGCCGCGTGGCGGCGACACGCTGTTCGCCAATATGTACGCGGCGTACGAATCGCTGTCGGACCGCATGAAGGCCTATCTCGACGGGCTCACCGCGCTGCATGACGGCGAATCCACCTATCGCGGGCTCTACGCCAATTACGGTGTCGCCGACCGGCCGGCCTATCCCAGTGCCGAGCATCCGGTGGTGCGCACCCATCCGGTGACGGGCAAGAAGGCGCTCTACGTCAACCGCGGCTTTACCAGACACATCATCGGCATCCCGCGCGATGAGAGCGACGCCATGCTGGCCTATCTCTACCAGCATTGCGAGAACCCGTTGTTCCAGTGCCGCTTCCGCTGGACCGAAGACGCCATCGCCTTCTGGGACAATCGCTGCGCCCAGCACCGCGCGATGTGGGATTACTGGCCGCATACCCGTTCCGGCACGCGGGTGACGGTGAAGGGCGAGCGGCCGGTGTGAGCGCGATTCGTAGGGTGAGCAAAGGCGCCTCTTCGCGCCGTGCCCACTCTACGCAAGCGATGCCTAAGCCACACCGGCGTTGACGCTTCGCGTCGACTGCGCCAATCTCGGCCCAAAGCAAAATAAATCCCGGAGGACCCGCCATGCTCCGCGCCGAGGACAACAAATTCCTGACCGAAAGCAATGCCGGCACGCCGATGGGCGAGTTGCTGCGCCGGTTCTGGCTCCCGGTGTTGCTCTCCGAGGAACTACCGGAAGCCGACGGTCCGCCGAAGAAGATCGTGGTGATGGGCGAGGAGCTTCTGGCCTTTCGCGACACCCGCGGCGTGGTCGGAATCATCGATCAGTATTGTCCGCACCGCGGCGCCAATCTGTGGCTCGGCCGCAACGAGGAATGCGGCATCCGCTGCGTCTATCATGGCTGGAAGTTCGACACCGACGGCCGTTGCGTCGACATGCCGACCTCCTATCCCGATCTCAACGCCAAGGATCTGATCCGCATCAAGTCCTATCCGGTGCGCGAATGGGGCGACATGATCTGGGCCTATATGGGTCCGGCGGAGTCGGTGCCCGAATTGCCCGACCTGGAAATGGCGTTGGTGCCGGCCTCGCACCGCTACGTCTCGAAGAAATGGCAGGACTGCAACTGGGTGCAGGCGCTGGAAGGCTCGATCGACACCGCGCATTTCACCTTCGCGCACTTGAGCTTCGAGAAAGAGGAAAACGAGATCCTCGACATCAAGAAGCATTTTGTGAATCCGCTGGCGCGGGTCGCCACCGATCACATGCGCTGGATCGCCGAGGATCCGCGGCCGGTGATCAAGATCATTCCGCATGACGCGGGGCTGACGATCGGCGGCGGCCGGCTCACCGGCAGCGACAACATCTACTGGCGCATCGCCCAGTTCCTGATGCCGGTGCATGCCTATGCGCCGAGCGCGATGCCGGGCGAGAACATTTTTGGCCAGAGTTTCGTGCCGGTGACCGACACCAATTGCTGGATCTACACCTATGCCTGGAATCCGGAGCGGCCCATCACGCAAGCCGAACGCGACGCCTACGACCGCGGCAATGGCGTGATTTCCGAGGTCGACGAAAATTACGTGCCGCTGAGGAACAAATCGAACGATTATCTGATCGACCGCAAGCTGCAGAAGACCCACAGCTACACTGGCATCAAGGGCGTCTCCGAACAGGACGCCGCGGTGCAGGACAGCCAGGGCCCGATCGCCGACCGAACCCGCGAGCATCTTGGCCCGACCGATCTCGGCATCATGCATTTCCGCAGACTGGTGATGGAGTCAGCCCGCGCGCTGCAGCAGGGCACGCCGCCCGCGCAGCTGGCGCGTCAGGATCGCTACGCCGTGCGCTCCGGCGCCTGCGTCATCAGCAAGGCGAAGGATCTGCCGGCGGTGATGGTCGAGCGTTTCGGCGACGCCGCGGGCTATGTCGGACGGCCGCGTACCGCGGCGGCGGAGTAGTTGCTCGTCATTCCGGGGCGCGTCGAAGACGCGAACCCGGAATCTCGAGATTCCCCGGTGCGCAGTTGCGCACCTGAGGTCTCAACGCGACTCGAGCGGGAAGCCGAACCGTTGCTATTCGCGCAGATCGTAGCGGTAGGACTTCGAGACGATCTTCCAGCCGTCGGCCAGCTTCATCGCCACCAGATAGTCCGTAAAGTAGCGCGGCGGCAACTGGCAGCGTACCTTGATGAAGGCGGTGGATTCATCCGAGCGGTCGATCGTCACGATGAAATCCTCTCGCGGCTTTCCCTCGGCCTTGGCGGAAGGGCGCTTGCTGACGCGATCGAGCCAATCCGGCACGGTCAGAACCTGCAGCTCTCCTTTTTCCACCCAGCGCAGATCGGCGGAAGGGTCGAAGATCGCGCCGAGCTTCTCGGCACTGCCTTCGTACAGGCCGTCGAAATAATGCTGGACGACGGCTTCGACGCTGGAACGGTCATGGCTCACGTTGGGGCTCCCTTGCATGGAATTTATCTGGATCGGATTAAGCCACGAATGGAGGGGCCGCGCTACGGATGACTTGCATGATCCGCGACACGGAAGCGTGTGGTGCGTTCGGAAAAATCGAATGAAGAAATTTCTGCCGGGGAACGTGGCAAGACCTGCGCGTTCCCTGTAATGATTGCAGGAGTTGCATGGCTTGCGGGAGATATCGCGATGACGATCGACACGGACCGGATCGATGACGCAGTTCTGGCGTTGCTCCATCTCACCCTTCACGATCAGGACCGGGCCTCGAAGGGCTTCGATTCGGAAACACTGAACCGGCTGCACCAAAAGGGAATGATCGACGATCCGGACGGCGAGTCGAAATCGGTGGCATTGAGCAGCGACGGGCTGCGGCGTTCCAGCGAATTGTTCGAGGCGATGTTTGCAAGGCAGGCGGCGGGAAAGTCATTGTCGGAGGCGCCCGGGACGCCGGCCGGAACGGAGCAGCCTTCGAGGTATCCGCATATCAAGGTCAAGCTGGCTGATTTGGGCGATCAACTTTGGCCGATCCTGCGCCGGGTGAGCTACGCCATGAGCGATGCCGGCGTGGATGACGAGGAGATCGAGCGATACAAGGAGGAGGTGAAGGCAAGCGGCGATCCCGTGGGTGTCAGCAGCCGGTGGGTGCAGGTCAAGCGCAAGGCAGATTAGCGCAACGCCTTCTCACCCTCCCCCTCCAGGGGAGGGTGAAGAAAAACGTGATCGAAAAAGTGCGAACCGATGCCGCTCTGGCGGTACTAATGACGAGGAGTTCCATTTCTGCCAGCGACTTGGGATGGCCTGGCTACGGAGGCTGCCGATCTCGCCGGTTTCGAGCGTGATCTCCCTCACAGGACCAGCCGCCGGCTTCTGATAGGCAGGCTCCAGTGCTAATATCGGCCACTGCATGAGAAGCGTCATGATGAAATTGCCCGGATTCCCAGGATTGCGCTCAGGATTGCGCCAGTTTTTCCTCGCTGCCGCGGCACTTCTGCTGGTGTGCCAGCCGGCATGGGCTGAAAAGCGCGTGGCGCTGGTGCTCGGCAATGCCGCGTACCAGAACGTCGCCAAGCTTCCCAACCCGGTCAATGACGGCGCCGTGATCGCCGCGACCCTCAGGGACGCCGGCTTCGACGTCGTCGATTCGCGCCAGGATCTGTCGGCGGCCGAAACGCGCCGCACGCTGCGTGATTTTGCCGACCGCGCCCGCGATGCCGATATCGCCGTGGTCTATTACGCCGGCCACGGCATCGAGGTGGACGGCGCCAATTATCTGATTCCGGTGGATGCCAAGCTGGAGCGCGATACCGACGTCTATGACGAAGCCCTCTCGCTGGATCGTGTGCTGCTGGCGATCGAGCCCGCCAAGAAGCTGCGGCTGGTGATCCTGGATGCCTGCCGCGACAATCCGTTCTCGAAGAACATGAAACGAACCATCGCGACGCGCGCGATCGGCCATGGTCTCGCCAAGATCGAGCCGACCAGCCCGAACATGCTGATCGCCTATTCGGCCAAGGCCGGCTCGACCGCGGCGGACGGCGACGGCAAGAACAGCCCGTTCACGGTGGCGCTGTCGAAGCATCTGACCACGCCGGGGCTCGATGTGCGCCGTGCGTTCGGCTTCGTCCGCGACGAGGTGTTGAAGACCACCAGCAACCGGCAGGAGCCGTTTGTCTATGGCTCGCTCGGCGGCGAAGACGTGCCGCTGGTGCCGGCTCCGACCCGGGCGGCACCGGCGACGCCGGCGCCCAGTCCGCAGGTCGAAGCCCGCCGGGCCTACGAGCTGGCGCTGCAGATCGGCAACAGGAGCGCCATGAACGCGTTTCTTGCGCAGTATCCGGATGGTTTTTATGCCAGCCTCGCCAGGCTTCAGCTGGAGAAGTTCGCGGCCGAAGCCGCCCGTGTCGCCGCCACCGAAAAGGCGCAGCGGGCCGAACAGGAGCGGGCGCGGCTCGCCGCCGAAGGCGCGCAGAAAAGCCAGCAGGCAAAGGCCGACGCCGACGCGAAAGCCGCGGAGCAGGCCCGTGTCGCGGCCGAAAAGGCCAAGCAGGTTGCGCAGGATCAGGCGGCGGCCGCCGAGCAGAAGAGGGTCGAAGCTGAAAAGGCCGCGCCCGACACCAGGGTTGCCGCGGTTACGCCGGGGAGCGGGTCGGAGACGCCCAATCTTGCCGCGGTCCCGCAGACCGAGGTCAACAAATCGCTGCAGGCCGAGCTGCGCCGCGTCGGCTGCCTCAGCGCGGAGGCCGACGGCAACTGGAACACGACTTCGCAGCGTTCGCTGACCCTGTTCAACCGTTACGCCAAGACCAAATTCGACACCAAAGTGGCCTCGACCGACGCGCTCGACACCATCAAGCTGAAGACGGCGCGGGTCTGCCCGGTGGTCTGCGAGCACGGCTACAAGGCCGATGGCGACCGTTGCACCAGGATCACCTGTGCCAGGGGCTCGTTCCTGAACGACGACAATGAGTGCGAGAAGCGCCGCGCGAAGCCGGTTGCCAAGCGCCACAAACCCGAACCACCCCAGGCTTGGGGAGCAAGGCAAGTTCCGCAAGCAAAGCAGGCCATTGCCGGGCAGTCCCAGCCACGGACGGGTGCAGGGCTGGGATCCAGAGGCCAGCCGCTTACCGGCATCGAGCGTGAAAGGGGCTGCAACTCCTACAGCGCCATCATGTCGGGCGTCTGCCCGTAACGACAGCGGCGTGTGATGCCGCGCACGCCGGCATCTCGTTCAGCCGGGCGGCAAGTTCATCGGGGTCTTCCCCGGCCGCCGGCACGTCAGTTCTTGCGTTCGGCGACGAACCGCGCCGCCGCGCGCAGCACGTCGCCTTTGACG
This sequence comes from Bradyrhizobium sp., assembly GCA_030681365.1. Classification (GTDB taxonomy): domain Bacteria; phylum Pseudomonadota; class Alphaproteobacteria; order Rhizobiales; family Xanthobacteraceae; genus Bradyrhizobium. The sequence goes on along the minus strand of JAUXWH010000030.1, from coordinate 2,255 downwards.
CCGAACACCGAGAGCGCGGAATCGGCCGTGGCCAGCAGATCACGCACGCGCTGCTTGGCGCCGTCGATGCCGAGCTGGGTGACGAAGGTGGTCTTGCCCAGCGCCGCGTCCTGCCCGGTCTGCTTGCCCAGCGCCGCGGCATCGCCCTCGACGTCGAGCAGGTCGTCGGCGATCTGGAACGCTTCGCCGAGCGCCCGGCCGTAATCGTCGAGCGCCTGGTATTGCTGCTGCGAGGACTGGCCGAGGATGGCGCCGGCGATGCAGCCATACCGCAACAGCGCCCCGGTCTTCATCTGCTGCAGCCGCGCCACGTCGACCGGCTCGCGGTCGCCGAACCGGCCTTCGCCGGCGAGGTCGAGCATCTGGCCGCCGACCATGCCGCCCAATCCCGAAGCCCGCGCCAGCGCGCGCGTCAGCTTCAGCCGCACCGTCGCGTCGCCGTGGATCTCGTCGCGGGTGATGATGTCGAAGGCCAGCGTCAGCAGCGCGTCGCCGGCCAGGATCGCGGTGGCGTCGTCGGTCTGCTTGTGCAGCGTCGGCCGGCCGCGGCGCAGGTCGCTGTTGTCCATGGCCGGCAGGTCGTCATGGATCAGCGAATAGCAGTGAATGCATTCGAGCGCGGCACCGGCCAGCAGCGCCGCCTCGCGCGGCACGCCGAACACGGCGGAACTCTCCACCACCAGGAACGGCCGCAGGCGTTTGCCGCCGCCGAGGCTGGAATAGCGCATGGCGTCCATCAGCCGCTTCGGCCGCGCGATCTCATCGGGCAGAAGCGTGTCGGACAACAACTTCCCCAGCAGTGCTTCGGTATCTTCAGCGGTCTGGTCCAGTCGTTTTGCAAAGTCGGTTGCTGCGGTGCCGGTCGTCATCAAGAATAGCTCCAGATCGAGTTGGCCGGACCATCCTTTATGACGGGGGCTTCGTCAATTCCGCCATCGTGGCCACCGGACGCCGGCCCATGTTAGGGTTTGGCCGGAAGGAGGCCCCGATGCCCGCTTATGTCATTTTCGATGTCGAGATCCGCGACCTAGCCCGCTACCAGGATTTCATGAGCCAGGTAAAGCCGGCGCTGGAGACGGCGGGGGCGAGATATCTCGCCCGGGGTGGGGCGCACGAGGTGCATGAGGGGGATTGGTCGCCGCGCCGTATTGTCATCCTTGAATTTCCGTCCCCGGCGGCTTGGGCCGCCTTCTACAACGGACCGGTGTATCAGGGCCTCAAGCCTATCAGGGACGAATGCAGTTCGGCGCGCCTCGTCAGCGTCGAAGGTATCGAGGGCTGATGCGACGAGCGGTTCGCGCAGGGCTGTTGATATTGTTGGCGGTGCTGTTGCTGCCGTATGTGCTGGCGCCGTTCTATCGCGTTGGCCAGCCGGTGTCGGCGTTGATGGCCTGGCGCTGGCTGACCGGCGCGCCGGTATCGCGGCAATGGATCGATTTCGATGCCATTTCGCCGGCGCTGCCGCGCTCGGTAGTGGCCTCCGAGGATGCCAAATTCTGCAGCCACCACGGCATCGACTGGGGCGCGTTGCGCGAGGTGATCGACGACGCAGAGGATGGCGAGGTGGCGCGCGGCGGCTCGACAATCACCCAGCAGGTGGCGAAAAACCTGTTCCTGTGGCCGGGCCGCAGCGTGATCCGCAAGGTGCTGGAGATGCCGCTGGCGATCTGGATCGATCTGGTGCTGGAAAAACAGCGGATCCTGGAAATCTATTTGAATATCGCCGAACTCGGCCCCTCCGGCCAGTTCGGCGCCGAGGCGGGGGCTTCCTATGCCTTCGGCCGTTCCGCCTCCACTCTGTCGCGGCGGGAGGCAGCCCTTTTGGCGGCGATCCTGCCCAATCCGGTCAGGCGCAGCGCCCGCAAACCCGGGCCCGGGGTGCGCCGCTTGGCCGGGACCTACATGGCCCGGGCACAGTCCACGGGGCTGCAGCGGTGCTGGCAGGAAAATCGCGCTTTTTGAGCCATTTGGGCGTAGTTTGAACCTAGCTTTGGGGCATTCCATCCTCTATAAGCGCGGCCTTATCGGCATTTCAGCTCGCGCTTCGTTGGCGCCGGGCGTCCGCACCGGACGATGCCTCCGACAACACCCCTAGAGGACACCGACATGGCCGTTCCCCGAAGAAAAACATCGCCCTCGCGGCGTGGCATGCGCCGCTCGGCGGACGCGCTCAAGAAGCCGACCTATGCCGAGGACAAGGATTCCGGCGAATTGCGCCGCCCGCACCACCTCGATCTGAAGACCGGCATGTACAA
>JAUXWH010000022.1 GCA_030681365.1 Bradyrhizobium sp. | reverse complement strand
CGGGCCGATGCAGACGCTCTCGTCGGCCAGCCGCACATGCATGGCGTCGGCGTCGGCGGTGGAATGCACCGCGACGGTGGCGATACCGAGTTCCTTGCACGCGCGCAGGATGCGCAGTGCGATCTCGCCGCGATTGGCTATCAGGATCTTGTCGAACATCGCAGCGCCTGACGTTGACGAATTCTATTCAATGATGACGAGCGGTTCGCCGAATTCGACCGGCTGGCCGTCCTCGACGAGAATCTGCGTCACGGTGCCGGCGCGCGTCGACGGGATCTGGTTCATCGTCTTCATCGCTTCGATGATCAGCAGCGTCTGCCCGACCGTCACTTTGGAGCCGACCTCGATGAACGGCTTGGCTCCGGGCTCGGACGCCCAATAGGCGGTGCCGACCATGGGCGAGGGCACCACGCCCGGGTGCTTTGCCAGATCGGCGATGGCGGCCGGTGTCACGCTCGCCGCGGAGGAAAGGGGCCCCGAGGGCATCTGCTGGAAATTCGCCGGCATCGATGCGGCGATGCTGATGTTGCGGGCGACCCGCACCCGCAGGCCGGAGCGTTCGATCTCGATTTCGGTGAGGCTGGTCTCGTCGAGCAGCAATGCGAGCTCGCGAATAAGCTGACTGTCGTCGCTCTTGAACTTCGCGGCTTTAGTGTCGTCAGGCTGGCGCGCCATGATCTTGATCCGGGGCTTTCTGTGTGAAACGGGCGAAGGCGTCAGGCGGTCGCCTTGACGCCGATTTTGGCGGCAAGGCCGTTGATCGCCAGTCGGTAACCGTCGATGCCGAAGCCGCAAAGCGATGCGAACGCGGCCCGGGCGGTGAAGGAATGATGGCGGAACTCCTCGCGGGCGTGGATATTGCTGATGTGCACTTCCACGGTGGGGATTTTCACCGCCACCAGGGCGTCATGCAGCGCGATCGAGGTATGCGAATAGCCGCCGGCATTGATGACGATCCCGGCGGCGTTTTTGGCGTGCGCCTCGTGGATGAAATCGATCAGTTCGCCTTCGCGGTTGGACTGCCGGCAATCGGCCTTGAGGCCGAACAGGGCGGCGGTCTGTGCGCAGAGCTGCTCGACGTCGGCAAGCCTTGCATGGCCATAGGTCTGGGGCTCGCGCGTCCCCAACAGATTGAGGTTCGGGCCGTTGAGCACATAAATCGTTTCGGCAGGTCTTTCGGCCATCCAGATCCCGGTAATGCTGCTGCGGTGGCGGCGGTTATAGGTAACATCAGGCCCAAGGGGAAGCCTTTTAGGACGCCCTGGACCCGGCCCAAATGCCTCATTCGGTTTGTGAAAAGCCCTGTGGAACCCTCGAAAATCGAGGGTTAACCATGGTTTCGAAGCCGTCGGCGGGCCGGCGACCTCTCATGCGCAGTTCGTCGGGTCGCGTATTGCCGGCCGGCTTGCTCCGGGGCGCCCTGAGGTTGACCGCGGCGGGCATTTGTCGATGCAGGTTGTTGGTGCCGTTGGGAGCAGATTGTTTTTGCTTCAGCCGGAATTCCGGGCTCGCGCGCGCCGGCTTCAGGTTTCACGGCAGGTCATCCGTTTTCGAGAAGAGCTTGTTCAGCAGAAAGCAAAAGGCCTCCGCGCGGGACCGCGAAAGCGACCAGAGGACGTGTGTTCCGACCTCGGCAAAATCATTCTCATCACGGTCCCACACGATCCAGTTGTCGGCAGGGTCCGGAAAAACTTCGAACCTGTCATTTGAGAATTGCAACAGCGGCCTCGTCCTGGCGCGCATCCTGTTGCGCAGACGAAAATTGTGAGCGGCTGTTCCGACACGGATGCGTCAATTTTATGGAAGGTTGCCGCGGCGGTGGATCATCGGAAGTTCAGCAAAATTGCGTCACGCGCAGCGCATCTCACTGCAACGAGGAGGCGAGACCGCCGGCAATGCAGCTGCGACTTTCCAAGGTTCGCATGTATGGAGACACGAAAGGGGCGGGCATTGCTGCCCGCCCCGAACTATTGAAGCAGTTAACTGTTCCCAGCCGTTAGCCTTCGATGACGTAGACGATCTCGTAGGTCTCCGGCCGAACGATGACGTAGCGGCCTTTGACCAGGATGACCTTATAGCCGCGCCACTCCGGATAGATCTCGACGATCCGCGGCGGAAGTGGGTAGAAGGTGACCGAGCTCGGAACCCGCGTGCCAACCGAGATATTGAAGTTGACGTTGGTGGTTTCCTTGATGCTCGTCTCCGACTTGATGGCGGAGACGATCTGGGTGCGCTTTTCGGCCGGCGGAGCAGCAGTCGCCGAAGTCGCGGCGTTACCGGTGGTAGCACCGGACTTGCTGTCGGTCTGGGCGGTGCCGCTTTTGCTCTTGCCGTCCTTGGACTGGGCGCTTTACTTCGTGCTGTCCTTGGTCATGCCGTACCTTGACTGCACGCTCTTCGCGCCGTCCTTGCTCATGCCATCCTTGGACTGGGCGCTGTCCTTCGTGCTGTCCTTGGTCATGCCGTCCCTGGACTGCACGCTCTTCGCGCCGTCCTTGCTCATGCCGTCCTTGGACTGAGCACGGTCCTTGCCCATGCCCGGAGCACTGCCGGAATCGCGGTTCGCCGGAGCGGCAGAGGGTGCAGCGCGCTCAGCAGGCGCGCTCTGCTGGGCGGGGGAACCCGCCCCTGGCGCGTCGCGTGCCGGCGCCTGCGCATTGGCAAAGCCGGTGCCGGCGATCAGCGCCGCCGCGGCGACGAAAATCATAAAGCGATTAGTCATGGAATATCTCCTCACGTGATTGCATTGCCCGCGCCGACAACGAAGCCAGAGAGACGATGTTCCGTGCAATCGCCGGTTCCACCGATTTTGTTTGGTGAACGCGCGATGAACCGCCCGCCCTTCAAATGGCGCAAGCAAAAGGCCGGCTCGTGAGCCGGCCTTTTGTTCGCCATCGCTGCAACACCAGATTGCCGATGATGCGATCAACACGTCGCCTTGCCGCAACGTGCGACGCCGATTTTTTCCCGCAGGGCGTCGACGCCGACCGCGCCGATCACCACCTGCTTGCCGATCACGTAGCTCGGCGTGCCGTTCATGCCCATTGCTTCGGCGAGCTTGAAGTTCTCCTCCAGCGTGGCGCGCACTTCCGGGCTGGTGAGATCCTTCTCGAGCCTGGCCATATCGGCGCCGGCTTCCTTGGCGGCCGCCATCGAGCGCGCCTTGTCGGCCTGGCCCTTGCCGTTCAGCAGCTTCTGGTGAAACTCGAGATACTTCTTGCCGCTTGGGTCCTGCATCCGCAGGGCGACCCCGACCTGGGCGGCTTCGACGGAGCCGGGGCCGAGCACCGGGAATTCCTTCAGCACCACCTTCAGCTTCGGGTCGGATTTCATCAGCGCCATCATGTCGTCCATGGCGCGTTTGCAGTAGCCGCAATTGTAGTCGAAGAATTCGACCATGGTGACATCGCCGTCCTTGGCGCCGACGGTGACGCCGCGCGGCGATTTGAAGATCGCTTCCTCATTCCTGGCTACTCCCGCGGCATGCTTCTCGGCCTCGGCGGCGGTCTGGCGCTTGCTGAGTTCGGCCATCGCCTCTTCCAGCACTTCGGGGTGCTTGAGCAGATATTCGCGGACGATGATTTCGATGTCGCTGCGCTGCTTGTCGGAAAAACCCTGCGCGGAGGCCGCCGACGGCGCCCCGCAGAGTGCGAGCGCGAACAGGGCGGGGGCAAGCAGGCGGAACGAGCGCATGGGCAAATCCTCTTGGACGAATTGATTGGCTAAGTCGTTGCGGGAGCCGGTTGGTTGAATCCCCGGATCCAGCGCGGGTTATTTCTAGTTGCGCTTCTGGCCGGGCAGCGGCCTGGCAGAGACGATGTCGTCGGCCTTGACCCAGCCGGGGGTGCCGATCGCGAACCGGGTCTTTGCCCGCGAGGCCAGATCGCGCGCGGTCTTGTTGTCGCCGCGCAGATAGGCCGCCTGGGCAGAAGCGAGGTCGGCCTGTGCAAGATCTCCTTTTCGGCCGTAGGCCATCGCGAGCTGCATATAGCCGATCGGCGCCTCGGTCTCGCGCGCCACCGCCGCGCGCAGAATCGCAATCGCTTCTTCCGTATGAGCGTTATTATTAGTCCCCACCAGCGCCTGCCCAAGTAACATCTCGATGAGCGGCGCGTGATTCGACAGCTGGACGGCCTTGCGAAGCGGCGCGATGGCCTCCGCCGGCTTGCCGCCTTCGAGCAGCGCCTGGCCGCGCAGTTCGTGAAAATACGGGTTGGCCGGCTGCAGCTGGATCAGCCCGTCGATCTGGGCGATCGCGCTGCGCAGGTCGCCGTGCCGGTAGGTGGCAATGGCGCGGGCATAGCGTGCGGGCAGGCTGTCGTTCGACAGCGGGTAGCGCCGGTAGACGGTGTCCTGCCGTTCCATGAAGGCCGAGATCTTGGCGCGCACCATGTCGTGGCGCAATTGCAGGGCCGGGTCATCTTTCTTGTCCCAATAGGGACTCGAACGCGCCAAGCCCTCGAGCGCTTCGACTCGCTGGGCCGGCATCGGATGCGACATCGTGTAGGGATCGGAACCGCGCGCGGCAAACAGGCTCTCGTTGGTGAAGCGCTTGAAGGTCTCGTACATGCCCTTGGCGGACTGGCCGGTGGCGGTCAGGAACTTGACCCCGGCGCGGTCGGCGTTTTCCTCCTGCTGGCGCACATAAGAGAGCAGGGTGCGACGGATCACTTCCTGCGGCGCCGAAATCGCCGCCGCGCCGACATTGGCGAGGCCGCTATTGGCGTTGCCGCTCCGCGAGCCCGCGACCAGCGCGCCGGCGCCGAGCAGCATGGCGATGATCATCTGGGTCTGGGCATTCGCCAGCTGTTCGCGCATCTTGGAAAGGTGACCCCCGGCGAGGTGGCCGGTCTCGTGCGCCAGCACCCCTATGATCTGATTCGGAGTTTCGGACTGCATCATGGCGCCGTAATTCACGAAGATGCGCCGGCCGTCCGCGACGAAGGCGTTGAACGCACCCTCGTTGATGATGACCATCTGGATGTTCTGCTTTTCCATTTTCGCCGCGCGTAGGATCGGGCGGCTATAGTCGCGCAGCAACTGCTCGGACTCGGTATCGCGCAGGACGCGCAGGCCGGATCCTTGCGCAAGCGCCGGCATCGGTGCCATGACGAGCGCGACCGCCGCGGTGAGGGCGGTCAGCCTCGACAATTTCTGACGCAGGGCGATGCGGAGCAACATGGCCTTCTCTGGGGATTGGCGGCGGGTCGGATACGATATATGCCCTAACAAGCCGCCGAATGCGGCTTGTCTGGGGCCGAGAACCGGTTTGTGGTCCCCGTTTTGGTCCAGTTTTTCTTTGGTTCGAGTAGCAGATATCGATGCTTGATGCGACACTGAGTGACCGAGCCAGAGGCCTGCTGACGGCGTCGGCGCGAAGCAATGTTCCGCCGTTCATGGTGATGGACGTGATGGCGGCGGCGGCCCGTATCGAAGCGGCCGGCGGCCATGTGATTCACATGGAAGTGGGCCAGCCCTCGGCGTCGGCGCCAAAGCCTGCCATCGCGGCCGCGCACGCAGCCCTGGAACTGGGACGGATCGACTATACCTCGGCGCTGGGCACTCCTTCGCTTCGCGCGCGGATCGCCCGGCATTACCGCGAGGCTTACGGCTGCACCGTGGATGCCGGGCGGGTTGTGATCACGACGGGATCGTCCGGCGCGTTCATCCTGGGCTTTCTCGCAATGTTCGAGCCGGGCGACCGCGTCGCCGTGACGGTTCCCGGCTATCCGCCATACCGCCACATCCTGACCGCGCTCGGCTGCGAGCCGGTGCTGATCGAGACCTCGAGCGAGACCCGTCACGCGCTGACTGGCGAAGCCCTGCTGGCGGCCCATCACAGGACGCCGCTGAAGGGCGTGCTGGTCGGAAGCCCGGCCAATCCGACGGGGACGATGATGTCCCGCGAGGCGCTCACCAGCCTGATGGCCGCGGCGGAGGGCGCGGGCATCCGCTTCATCTCCGACGAAATCTATCACGGGCTCGATTATGCGTTTCCCGCCGCCACCGCGGCGGAACTTTCGCCAAACGCGCTGGTGATCAATTCGTTCTCGAAATATTTCTGCATGACCGGCTGGCGGGTCGGCTGGATGGTGGTGCCGGAATCGCTGGTGCGGCCGATCGAGCGGCTGCAGCAGAATCTTTCGATCTCGGTGCCGACTTTGTCGCAAATTGCCGCCGAAGCGGCCTTCGATGGCCGTGCCGAGATGGAAGCGATCAAGCGCGGCTACCAGGAGAACCGCCGTATTCTGATCGACGGTTTGCCGCAAGCCGGGCTCGACAGCTTCCTGCCCGCCGACGGCGCGTTCTATCTCTACGCCGACGTCTCCAAATTCACGTCCGACAGTTTTGCCTTTGCCGGTCTGATGCTGGAAAAGGCGCGCGTCGCCGCCACCCCCGGGGTCGACTTCGACCCGGTTCATGGCCGTCAGTTCGTTCGTTTTTCTTACGCAGGTTCCGCCGACGAGATGCGCGAAGCTGTGACGCGCATCTCGAAATGGCTCCGATAGCGGCGCGATTTGCTCCGGTTCGCGGCCCTTCACGCAAAACCCCTACACATCAAGGAGATGTTCTTTGTCAGTCAGATCAACGCCCACGCTTGTCGCCGCGAGGCATTCGCCGCTTGCCGCTGTGGCGTGGCCGAAACCCGCTGCCGGCTTTTCGCTGGTGTTGCGCAGTCTGATTCTGGTCGCACTCGGGACGGCGCTGCTGACGCTCTCGGCCAAGATCAACCTGCCGCTTCCTTTCGTGCCCATGACATTGCAGACGCTGGTCGTGCTGGTGATCGGGGCCGTCTACGGCTGGCGTCTCGGCTGCGCCACCGTGATCGCCTATCTGGCCGAAGGGGCGCTCGGATTGCCGGTATTCGCGGGTCCCGTTGGCGGTCTTGCGCCGCTGATGGGGCCGACAGCCGGATATCTCGCGGGCTTCGTAGCCGCCGCCTTCGTCACGGGATGGCTGAGCGAGCGCGGCTGGGATCGCTCGGTGCCGCTGCTGTTCGTCGCGATGGCGCTCGGGCACATCGTCATTCTCGCGGCAGGGTTCGGCTGGCTCGCATTCGGCATGAAGCTCGGCGCCGAGAAGGCATGGCTGGTCGGGATTGTGCCGTTCCTCGCGGGCTCGCTGGTCAAGAACGCGCTCGGCGCAGCGCTGGTGCCGGCGACCAGGCGCCTGTTCGATCGTCGCGGATAACGCCTGTCATCACGACCGCGCAAGCGATCGTCGCGCGTCAATAAAAAACCGCCCGGTTTTGCCGGGCGGTTTTCTGTGTCGCAACGCTCTTAGCCTACTCGCCGTTGCCGAAGCGCCGCGACCACCACCCGGCCTTGCGCGGCTGAGTGTCGGTCGTCGTCTCGGCGGCGGACTGCGCCGGGGCTGACGCCGGCGGCTCAGCAGGCTGGCTGTGCGTAACGGGGGCGGGCGCCTCGGGCTGGGCGGTCGACAGGAAGCTCACCTTTTCGCGCACGGTCGAACGGCGGCGCGCGGCGGCTCTTTCGGCCTCGTGGGCGGTCTCCGTTTCGGATGCGCGCGCCGGCTCCGGCTGAGCAGGAACGGGCTGAACAGGAGCGATCGTTTGCTCCGGCGGTGGCGCAACCGGTTCGGGCTGAATCTCGGGCGGAGCCCGCTCGGCTGAATAACCGTCGAAATCGGCCACCGCGCTGGTGACTTCCGGCGCCGATGTCGGCCCGAGTTCATCCGCGATCGACCCCATCAGGCCATCCTCCGGCCCGCCGCGCCGGCGGCGTCCGCCGCGACGTCCGCGACGGCGGGGACGCCGCTCGCCGTCCGCCGTCTGGTCGGCATGAGCCGCACCGGGCTGCTCCTCGGATTCATCTTCGTCGCCTTCGATGCCATCGGCCGGGCCTGCGACCGCAACCTGGTCCGGGGCCATGCGTGGGGCGTCGGTGCTGTCGCGGTCGGCAGCCCCTTCGCGCGGCTCGCCGGGACGGCCACGCCGCCGCCGCCGCCGCTTGCGCTTGTGGCCCTCGGCATCGGTTTCGCCGCCGGCTTCCTCGCCGGCCGCGGCATCCTCGGTCAGCCCTTCGGTCTCTTCGGTTTCCACTTCCGATTCGGTTTCGATATCGAACGGCTCTTCCTCGTCCCAGGGCTCGTCGACCTGCGGCGGGAAGGCGGCGACCTGCGCCGCCAGCAGCGCCTTGGCCGCCTCCAGCGTATGCACCTGTTCGCCGCGGTCGATGATGAACGACTGCTGGGCGCTGACGGTGGCGTCGGCGATCACGGCCAGCGTCACCTTGAAGCTGTTCTCGAGATCGCGCAGATGGCCGCGCTTGTGATTGAGGACGTACAGCGCCACGTCGGTCCGGGTTCGCACCACGAGATTGTGGGTCGCGCCCTTCATCAGGATTTCTTCAAGGCCGCGCAGCAGTTGCAGCGCCACCGAAGAAACCGAACGGACATGGCCGCTGCCGCCGCATTGCGGGCAGGGCTCGGTCGAACTCTCCAGCACGCTGGCGCGAATACGCTGGCGCGACATCTCCA
>JAUXWH010000018.1 GCA_030681365.1 Bradyrhizobium sp. | reverse complement strand
GCCTCCACCAGCGCCCGAACGATCGGGGAGTTGTTCGAGGTGCGATAGAGCGTCTGCTTGATCGCGACGACATCGGGGTCGCGGGCCGCCTGTTGCAGGCATTGCACGACGACGTCGAACGATTCGTAAGGGTGATGAACGATCAGGTCCTTCTGCCGGATCGCCGCGAAAATATCGCCGCCATGATCGCGCACGCGTTCGGGATGGCGCGGGACGTAGGGCGCGAATTCGAGATCGGGCCGGTCGAGCCTCGTCAGCTGCGACAGCTCGTTCATCGCCAGCACGCCGTCGACCAGCAATACCTCGTCGTCGGCGGTGGACAGCGCGTGCTGCACGAAGGCGCGCAGCTCTTCCGGCATCTTGGCTTCGATCTCGAGCCGGATCACCGATCCGCGGCGCCGGCGTTTCAGCGCGGTTTCGAACAGGCGGACCAGATCTTCCGCCTCTTCCTCGATTTCGAGTTCGGAGTCGCGGATGATGCGGAAGGCGCCCTGGCCCTTGACGTGGTAGCCGGGAAACAACCGGCCGATGAACAGGCCGGTGGCCTGCTCCAGCGTGATCAGCCGCACCGCGGCATCCTTGCCCGCGGGCATCCGGATGAAGCGATCGATCTTGCCGGGCATGCGGATCAGCGCATTCATCGGCTTGCCGTCGGAAACCCGCGCCAGTTGCAGCGCAACGGTAAATCCGAGACTCGGGATGAACGGGAAGGGATGGGCCGGATCGATCGCCAGCGGCGTCAGCAGCGGGAAAATGTTGTGGAGGAAATGATCCTCGATCCAGGTCCGCTCGGACTTGGTGACGTCGCGGCCGTCGACCAGAACGATGCCGACCTCTGCCAGAATGCCGCGCAGGTCGCGCCAGATCGCCTGCTGGTCTCCGGCAAGCTTGGAAACCTTCTCGTTGATCTTGACCAGTTGTTCGGACGGGGTCAGCCCGTCGGGACTGCGCTCGGTTATGCCCTCGCGCACCTGGGCCTTGATGCCGGCGACGCGGACCATGAAGAATTCATCAAGGTTATTGGCTGAAATCGACAGGAATCGCACCCGCTCCAGCGCGGGATGGCTGGGGTTGACCGATTCCTCCAGGACCCGGCGGTTGAAGTTCAGCCAGGAGAGTTCGCGATTGATGAAGCGTTCGGGGCTGGAAGCCACCGCCGGGCCGGCTTCGGCCTCCGCGTCTTTTTCTTTAATTACAACAGCTTGTGCGGATTCCATCAAGTTCGGTCCAATCCTGCGATGCTTGCGCCGGTCCCGGCAGATGCGGCAAAGCATGTGTTATCGCGATGACGTTTCAATGACATTGATGTTCCCGGCCTCGGCACCGTCAAGATGGCACAGGGTCTCAGGATCAGGCGTTGCGGAGCAATTCCGCCGCCAGCGCCCGGGTCACCGGCCGGCCCAGCCGGAGGGCTTCGCTGTCCAGCAGTTCGACGGTCCGGCGCACGGCCGCATACGACCGCTCGATCCGGGAGGCGAGGTAGCTCACCACGGTCTCGTCGATCATGAGCTGCCGGTCCGCGCAGGATTTGACGATCAAGGCGCGAAACAGCTGATCGTCGGGCGGCAACAGCGTCACCGCCGGCACCGCGCGCAGGCGCGAGCGCAGATCGCGCAATTCGACCGCGAACGCCGACGGCGGATCGCGCGCGGTGATCAGCACGAACGCCTCGTCCTCTCGCGCCAGGTTCATCAGATGGAACAAGGCGCGTTCGTCGACATCCCCCGGCCTCAGATCTTCCACCACCAGCGCGCCCGTTGCCAGCGCGCCCGGCACGGCGGCCGCGGTCAGCGCATGCGCCGATATCGAGCGTGCACCGGCTTGCTCCGCCCAGATCGCGGCGAGGTGGCTCTTGCCGCAGCCTTCCGGACCCACCAGCAGCATCACGCGGTTGGGCCATTCCGGCCAGCTGTCGATCAGCGCCAGGCCCGCTTCATTGGCCGGACCTTCGAGAAAATTGTCGCGCGTCAGGCTCTCTGCGTGGGGCAGCGCGAAAGCAAGCTGGCGGGGTTGAACGCGGGCGGCCACGCAAAATCTCTCTAGGTTATTTCGACGGTACTCATGTGCCGTACCCACTCCACGAGATAGAGCGAGACGGAAGCCAGCGTAAAGACCGTGACGAAACCCATCAGGATCAGATCGTAGGGCGTCGGATTGAAGCCGAAGCCCAGCGCCGCCAGCACCAGTGCCGCGAACGCCACCTGTGCCACCGTATTGAGCTTCGACACCATCAACGGCTTCATCGGGATCGGCTTGCCGACCAACCATGACACAATCACGGCGGCGACGATCATGATGTCGCGCGAGACCACGAGGATGACGATCCAGCCCGGCACCGCGCCCCAGGTCCCGAGCGCGATATAGATCGAAACCAGCAGGGCCTTGTCGGCCAGCGGATCGAGCAGGGCGCCGAGTTCGCTCGCCATGTTGAAGCGCTTGGCCAGGAAGCCATCGACCGCATCGCTGACGCCGGCAACGATGAAGATCGCAAAGGCGATCGCCATCTGGTTCGACGCAATCGCCCACACGATGACCGGCACCAGGAGGATGCGGCCCAGCGTAATGATGTTCGGAATACTCAACTCGGTCGCTTCCCGGCTACCGGCCTGATTTCGCAATTGATCCAGCCCTTGGCAGCCCAGACCGGTTGTTGTCTACATAGTACATGCCGACGCCGCTTGCGAGCCATTGCACGATGACGGAATCCGACGTAACCAGCCGCCTTCATCGGGATTAGGGCATGATCGACCGCAAAAACGGGCTCACTTACGCGGATTCGGGCGTCGACATCGATGCGGGCAATCGCCTGGTCGATCTGATCAAGCCGATGGTTCGCGCCACCGCCAGGGCGGGCGCCGACGCCGAGATCGGCGGGTTCGGCGGATTGTTCGACCTCAAGGCCGCGGGCTTCAAGGATCCGGTCCTGGTGGCCGCCACCGACGGCGTCGGCACCAAGGTCAAGATCGCCATCGAGACCGGCCTGCATGGCGGCATCGGTATCGATCTAGTGGCGATGTCGGTCAACGACCTCGTGGTCCAGGGCGCCGAACCGCTGTTCTTTCTCGACTATTTCGCCTGCGGCAAGCTCGACCCCGAGGCCGCCGCGGCGATCGTGGCCGGCGTCGCCGAAGCTTGCCGGGAGTCCGGCTGCGCGCTGATCGGCGGCGAGACCGCGGAAATGCCGGGGCTCTACAAGGACGGCGATTACGATCTGGCTGGTTTCGCGGTCGGTGCCGCCGAACGGGGCACGCTGCTGCCGCGGGGCGACATCGCGGCAGGCGACGCCGTGATCGGCCTCGCCTCGTCGGGGGTCCATTCCAACGGGTTTTCCCTGGTCCGCAAGATCGTCGAGCAGTCGGGTCTCGGCTTCGAGGCGCAGGCGCCGTTTTCGCCGGTCATGACGCTCGGCGGCGCGCTGCTGACGCCGACCAGGCTTTATGTCCGGTCATGCCTGCGCGCGATCCGCGAAACCGGCGCGGTCAAGGGCCTCGCCCACATCACCGGCGGCGGCTTTACCGACAACATTCCCCGCGTGCTGCCGAAGCATCTCGGCGTCGGCATTGATCTCGCGCGCCTGCCGGTGCTGCCGGTGTTCAAATGGCTGGCGCAGCAGGGCGGCATCGCCGAGCTCGAACTGCTGCGCACCTTCAACTGCGGCATAGGCATGATCGCCATCGTCAGGCCTGATGCCATCGAGGAGGTCACCGCCATTCTCACCGAAGCCGGCGAGAGCGTGGCGCTGCTCGGCGAGGTGATCCCGGCCGAGGGCGAACATCGCGTGGTCTATAACGGTCACCTCGATCTCTCATGGTAAGACCCTGCATGGTGAGGCCATGAAGCGCCGCGTCGCCATCCTGATTTCCGGGCGCGGATCCAACATGGCCGCCCTGATCGAGGCGGCTCGCCCTGCGGATTTTCCGGCCGAGATCGTGGTCGTGATTTCCAACCGCGCCGATGCCGGCGGGCTGGAGCGGGCCAGGGCCGCCGGCATTCCAGCGGTCACGATCGAAAGCAAGCCGTTCGGCAAGGACCGCGCGGCGTTCGAGGCGGCGTTGCAGGCGGCGCTGGACCAGCACCGCGTCGAGCTGATTTGCCTCGGCGGATTCATGCGGCTGTTCACGGCCGAGTTCGTGCAGCGCTGGTATGGCCGCATGCTCAACATCCATCCGTCGCTGCTGCCATCGTTTCCGGGCCTCGATCCGCAAGGACAGGCGCTGCGCGCCGGCGTGAAGATTTCCGGCGCCACCGTCCATTTCGTCATTCCGGAAACCGATGCGGGCCCGATCGTGATGCAGGGCGCGGTCGCGGTCGCCGATGGCGACACGGCGGAGACGCTGGCGGCGCGGATTCTCGGAGTGGAGCACCGCATCTATCCCGAAGCGCTGCGGCTGCTCGCCGGCGGCCGTGCGCGCCTCGACGGCGACATCTGCAGAACCGAAGGCAGCGCCGAGGCCGGGGGTGTGTTGATCTCGCCCCCTGTAACCTGAAATTCCCGGCGCCGGCCAGCGCACGAGCGCTGGACGCTTGCAAAACGAAACGCTTTCGAGCGACGAAATAAAATCCCCCGGCGCGAGCCGGGGGCCATCATGATCGCTTGCGCGGATCGTGACGAAGTCTATGAGACCTTCAGGTTTTCCGCGGAGCTCTTGCCGCGATTTTCCACGAGGTCATACTCGACAACCTGATTTTCGTTGAGGGTTGAGAGCCCGGCGCGCTCGACCGCCGAGATATGGACGAATACGTCCTTATCGCCGGCATTCGGCTTGATGAACCCATAACCCTTGGTCGGGTTGAACCACTTGACGGTGCCTTTCTGCATCGCCTGTCTCCTGGTTTAGACATAAAAAAGACGCGGCCACGCTGTTCGCGTGCCACGCCACAAGCGGCTTCCGGAAGTCTGCTGAATTTCCGAGTCTTGAACTTCATCGTCGCGAAACGCACAGTCGAACGGCCTGGATCCGATTGTACCGGATATTGCAACACGAAATCTGTGCGTTAGCAAGCGTCTGGCGCGGCTCAGGAAATCGGGACGGGCAACAGGATTGCCGGTGGCCAGCTGTGGCAGCGGAACAACAACGCCGGGCAATCGGCCGGTGCGGAGCGGCCTAACCGATTGACGCTCCCCTTGAACTCAGCGCAAATCGCCATGGGCCGATGGGGGTTTTGGGATTTTTCTCGAGCTGGCGCTTTTTTTGGGATTGTCTTCATGTGCGCCTCATCCGCTCGGCGATTAAATGGAGCAGGGACCGGCCGCCGCCTGGTCCGGGGCCCGGCGGCGGTGTTGTTTCTCGCCATAGCTGCTGCATCGCAGGCACAGGCCCAGTCGCCCGGCCCGACACCGACACCGACGCCCACACCTTCGCCGACGGTGACCAATTCCAGTTTTTCGGCCGGCTCAACCGTGACCAATCTCGGCAGCAACTTTCTGGAGCGTCTCGGCAATCAGGCGACATCAGGCTTCGACAAGGCGGTGCGAAGCAATCCGGGCGGCGGTGGCGCTTCCGAGAGCACGGAGGCGCCCCGGTTCCGCAGCTGGGCCGAGGGTTATGGACTGACGGCCACGACCGGAGCGCAGGGCTACTTCGTCGGCGACCGCCGCCGCACCTATGGCGGAGTCGTTGGGGTAGGGGCGCGCGTCGCGCCCGGCGTCAATGTCGGGTTCGCCGTCGATCAGAGTCATAGTGCCATCGACATTCCTCTGGCGCTGCAGTCGGCCACGCTTGATATCACCCAGTTCGGGTTCAATGCCTCGGTCGACAAGGGTCCGTGGACCTGGGCCGTCGCGCTGGTTCACGGCTTCGGCAAGGTCAATTCGAGCCGCGATACCGGGTTCGGCTCCGCAACCGCCGGCTACAATGCCCGCCTCGGCGGCGCCCTGACCGAGCTCAGCTATTACTGGAGCATCGATCAAAGCCGCATCGTGCCGAAACTGGCTTTCGAATATGTGCGCGCCTCGACCGGATCGCTGCAGGAGACCGGCGGTCTCGATCCGGTGATGGCATCAGGTGCGACGGCGGAGCGCGCGCGGATCCTGATCGGCGCGGAAATCGGGCGCTACTGGGTTTTCGATCAGAAGATTTTCGACGTATCGGCCTACGGCAAGTTCGTCGACAACGTCGCGCAGAATTTCAGTTCGGTCACGGTCAGTCTCGGCGCCCAGAGCATCGTGGTGCAGGGGATCGGCGAAAGCCGCTATGGCGCCGACGTCGGCGCCTCCGCTTCGCTCAGCCTGAGCAATACCGCGCGCCTCTATGTCAATTACGATGCCAAGTATCGGGCTGCGATGCGGTCGCACCAGGGCACGCTCGGCGTCGAGATCAAATGGTAGCGGCGCGGCGCACCACCGCCGCCGGATTGCCTGGTCAGGCCGGCCCCGCGGCCACGTATCCCTGAAGCCCGAAACTCGCTCGCGCTGCCGCCATCAGCGGCACGAGGTCGTTGGGATGAATGAACTCGTCCTTGAAACAGGGATAGGTTTTCGGGTCGAATATCTTCTTCAGCCAGTCGATGACGATCTTGTGGCGGTCGGAGTTGCGAAACTCCTTGTGGTAGGTGAGCCAGAGATCGGCGTGATGGCGGACGCCGAGTTCGACCGGGACCAGGTCCGCGCCCAGCGCGACGGACGATGTCGGCAGGAAACCCATTCCCGCGCCCCGCTCCACGGCATAGAGAACGCCGATGCTCGAATTGGTCTTGATTCCGACAATGCCTTCCAGCGAGGTCAGTCCCAGCACCCTTGCATAAGCGGAATCGTCGATCTGCGGCGCATGCTGGATCACCAGCCGGTGGTTCCTGATTTCGGCGAGCGTAGGCACGCCGTGCAGCTTGCGGTACCCTTCCGACACGAAGCCGTAGATGTGAAGCCGGCCGAGCTTGGTGACGATCAGGTCGGGATTGGTCGGCCGCTCGAGCTGGATGGCGATGTCGGCCTCCAGCCGGGCGACGTCGGCCTGCTCCATCGCGCAGCGAAGGTCGACGGTGATCTTGCGGTAGGTTTTCTGGAAGTCGATCAGCCTCGGCAGGATCCAGAAATTGCCGGGGCCCTCGGTGACGGCGACGCGGACCGTGCCGGCGGTATCGTCCGACTGCGCGGCGCGCCGGAAGATGTTGAAGGCGTGACGTTCCATTTCCTTCGCGTCGCCGATCATGGCCGTGCCTTCCGCGCTCAGCGTCAGGCCGCTCTGGTCGCGCAGGAATAATTTGCAGCCGATGGAATCTTCGAGCCGGTCGATCCGGCGCATCAGCGTGGTGCTGGTAAGGCCGAGTTCCTCCGCCGCATTGCGAAAGCTCTTGTACCTCGCGCACGCCAGAAACGAACGCAAATCATCCCAGGACGCATCCAGAATTTCGTCATTCCGGTGCTGCGTCACCGCAGCACCCCGGTGCAATAGTTGCTGCATACCCCAAATCTCCGCCCGGTATGGTGCTCACCCAGAGGCAGGAGCGACGATAGATGCGCGACCCGGTTATGGAAAGGCCCTCTTTGGCCGCAAAACGTGATTTCGATCTGCTGCCCAGAAGCGCGGAGATCGTGGTGCAGCCCGCGCTGCGTTCCGAGCTTGGGGCGCTTGCCCACATGGCAAATCGATTGGTGCCCGGAGTTCAGATTACGGAACCGGATCTCGAGCGATACTACACCTTCGATCCCGGCAGCATTCTTACATTTTGTCGAAAAGGCAAACTACTTGGGGCGGTGGCGTTTCTCTATCTCAACGACCAGGGCCACGATGCCCTCATTCTCGACGACATGAATTTGACGCATCCGGACATTGGACTGCTCGCCGGTCCGGCCGAGCCGGTGTCCACGATCTATGTGTGGGCGATCGCGGGACTGGGCAGGGCGATGGCGGGACTGGGTAACGTGTCGACGCATCTTTCCCAGCCGCGGCTGGCGCCGGCCGATCTCTACGCCCAGCCCTCCAGCGCCGACGGACGCAATCTAATGATCGCGATCGGCTTCGAACCGATCCCGAGCCACCAGCACGAACTCTGGCGCTACCAGCGACCCTGGAACCGTGTCCCGTTGAACGCGCCAACAGCCCAACCGGCGAGGAGCTTTGCAGATGCACGGCACTAACATTCCAGCTTCCATCAAGACGCCATCGCGCTCGATCACCGTTCGCATCGCGCGCGATCCCAACGATCTGATGCTGGTGACCGCGATCCGGTCGGCGGTTTACCTCGCCGAGCAGGATTGCCCGATCGAGGAGGAATTCGACGGCAACGATCTGGTGGCGGCGCACTTCCTCGGATTCGTCGGAACCGAGCCTGCCGGCTGCCTGCGTGTGCGGTTCTTCGGCGAGTTCGCCAAGGTCGAGCGCCTTGCCGTGCGGCACCAGTTCCGGCGCTCGCGCGTGTCGTTCAAGCTGGTGCAGGCCAGCGTCGACTACTGCAAGCGCAAGGGGTTTCGGAAGATATACGGCCAGGCGCAGGACCGGCTGGTGGACTTCTGGGCGCATTTCGGCGCCAAGCCGCTCGGCCACAACCGCAAGATCACCTTTTCCGATTTTTCCTATACCGAGATGGTGCTCGACATCGAGCCCGGCGCCGACGCCATCACGCTCGACAGCGATCCCTATGTGATCATTCGGCCGGAGGGCGATTGGGACAGGCCCGGCGTTCTCGACATTTCAGCGGGGCGCGCCGTGACCTCGCCGCTGCGCGCGGTGTAGGTTTCGATGATGAGCCATCCCAAACTGGCGGTCTCGATCCACGAGGATCCGCCGATCCTGATCTGCGCGGATCTGCAGACCGAGTATCTCACCGAAGGCCGCCGCCACGTCATTGCAGACGCCGAGGCGATTACGGCGCGCTGCGGCGAATTGATGACGCTGTGGCGCGGCAACCTCTGGCCGATCATCCACCTGAAGCGAATTGCCCAGGCCGCCTGGTTCAATCCGGCATCGAATCTGACGGACTGGATCGTCGACCTGAAGCCGAGGCCGGGAGAGCTTGCGTTCGACCATCCGCTGCCATCGGCCTATAGCTCCGCGCGGTTCGCCGAATACATGGCGAACATGAAAAACATGCGCTGCGTGCTTTCAGGATTTTCCCTCGATGAAACCATTCTGTCGACCGTCGTCGACGGCTTTCACCGCAGCCACCGCTACCAGGTGGTCAGCGATGCCGTAGCCTGCCGGCGCGCCGGGATCGGCGACGCGGCTTCCTACAAGCTGGCGGTCGTCAACGTGATCGGCAATTTCGCGGGGGTCGTGGGCAGTGTCGACCTGATCGAAGCCAATGCGGTGATTTCGGTGTGATCGGAGGGACCCGGGGCGGCGCCGCGGCTAGGCACGATCGACCCTGATAACGCGGCCCTTTTCGATCGCCAGCGCCAGCCGGCCATGCTTCAGCGCCAGCGCCGCGTCGCCGAACAATTCGCGGCGCCAGCCATGCAGGGCGGCCACGTCGGCATTATCGTCGGCCGCGATGTCTTCGAGATCGCCGACCGTGGCGATGATCTTGCTGGCGACGGCATGACGCTCCGAGGTCATGCGCAGCAGCACCTTCAACAGCTCGACGATCGCCGCGCCATTTGAATTGCCGCGCGGCTTTTCCAGCTTCGGCAGGGAGGCCGGGTCGCGCGCCAGCCCGCGCTGCACGGCGGCCACGATGTCCGCGCCCCATTTCGAGCGGTCAAAGCCCTTGGGCAGCGAGCGCAGATTGGCCAGCCGTTCGAGGCTGGTCGGCGCATGGGTCGCGATGTCGCCGACCGCATCGTCCTTCAGCACGCGGCTGCGCGGCACGTCGCGGCTCTGAGCCTCCTGTTCGCGCCAGGCCGCTACCTCCATCAGCACCGCCAGCTCCTTGGGCTTGCGTACCCGGGTCTTCAGCCGCTCCCAGGCCCGTTCGGGGTGGAAGTCGTAGGTCTTCGGCGAAGTCAGGACCTCCATCTCCTCGCTCACCCATTCGTTGCGGCCGCGCTTCTTGAGATCGGCGTCGAGGGCCGCGAACACCTCGCGCAAATGGGTGACGTCGGAGACCGCGTAGTGCATCTGCTCGGCGGAGAGCGGCCGGCGCGACCAGTCGGTGAAACGGTGGGTCTTGTCCGGCCGATGTCCGCAGATGCGTTCGACCAGCTGGTCGTAGGCAATGGAATCGCCGTAGCCGAGCACCATGGCGGCGACTTGGGTATCGAAGATCGGATGCGGGATGGTGCCGGACTGGTGCCAGACGATTTCGATATCCTGCCGGGCGGCGTGGAACACCTTCAGCACCTTTTCGTCGCCCATCAGGTCGAAGAACGGCTTGAGGTCGAGCCCCTGGGCCAGCGTATCGATCACGACCGCCTCCTCGGCGCTCGCCATCTGCACCACGCAGAGCAGGGGATAGTAGGTGGTTTCACGCAGAAACTCGGTATCGACGGTGATGACCGGGTGTTTCGCGAGCCGGGCGCATACCGCGGCCAGGTCGGAGGTGGTGGCAATCAGATCCATGAACGGTCCATAACGCTTTTGAGACGCGTTCGGCCGAAAGCGCTGATATGTCAAGGGTCTTGCGGCGAA
This sequence comes from Bradyrhizobium sp., assembly GCA_030681365.1. Taxonomy (GTDB): domain Bacteria; phylum Pseudomonadota; class Alphaproteobacteria; order Rhizobiales; family Xanthobacteraceae; genus Bradyrhizobium. The sequence goes on along the minus strand of JAUXWH010000018.1, from coordinate 2,139 downwards.
TTCATGCCTTGCATTTTGGTCCGGCAATGATCTTTCGCAGGGACTCAAGGGCCGCCGGGCGCGCCTGTGGGCGGCCCGGGTTCGGTCTAATGCAGCCGTCCGAGCTGGAGCCGGTCAGTAGTCGCGGGCGTGGCGCGAGCGCCGGCGCTGCGCCGGGGTGGCCAGCACGATGACGCAGAGTGCCAGCATCGCCAATCCCATGAATTCGAACACCAATATGTCAAACACGCGCGTTCCCCCAGCCAAGCCGTTAGACTTGTCGGGAACGCGTTGACCGATTGTTAATTCCTGAGGCTTGGGAACCGGAGCCTGATGCGATGTTTAACGGAAAGTTAGCGCCTTACGTTCCGCAAAACGTCTGCAGCACGCATTGGTGCGGCTCGGGCGGGTCGGCGTAACCGGCAAAATCAGGCTGGTCCTGATACGGCTTTGCCAGCACCGCCAGCAGTTCCTCGAATGGTGCGAAATCGTCGCGGTTTACGGCGGCCTCGATGACGGCCTCCACCCGGTGATTCCGCGGAATGAAGACGGGATTGACCGACCGCATCGCGGCCTGCCGCTCGGCGGGTGTCTGCGGCTCCCCCGAGATCCGCTGCCGCCAGCGCAAGGCCCATTCGTCAAAGGCGGCGGGTTCGGCGAATAATTGCCGGACTTCGGTATCTCCGTCGGGATCGAGCGCGGCGTCGCTCAGGCGCCGGAAGGTCAGGGTGAAATCGGCCTGGTTCTTGGCCATCGCGTCCAGCAGGTCCTGCACCAGCGCCTCGTCGCCGTCGCGCGCCGTGAACAGGCCGATCTTGCTGCGAAGGCCGGTCTGATAGGCCGACGCGAACTGCTCGGCGAATTCGCCGAGAATAGACTGGGCTTCCTCGATCGCCTTATCCTTGTCGTCGGACAACAGCGGCAGCAGGCATTCGGCGAGGCGCGTCAGATTCCAGAGCGCGATCCGCGGCTGGTTGGCGTAGGCGTAGCGGCCCATTTCGTCGATCGAGCTGAACACCTTGGCGGGGTCGTAGTGGTCCATGAACGCGCAGGGGCCATAATCGATGGTCTCGCCCGCGACGGAGGAATTGTCGGTGTTCATGACGCCGTGGATGAACCCGACCAGCAGCCAGCGCGCCACCAGATCGGCCTGCCGCGCGATCACGGCTTCGAGCAGCGCGCGATAGGGCCGCTCGGCATCGGCGGCGTGCGGGTAGTGCCTGGCGATGACGTGGTCGGCCAGCCGCCGCACGCCCTCGGTGTCGCTGCGCGCCGCGAAATACTGGAAGGTGCCGACGCGGATGTGGCTGGCGGCGATGCGGGTCAGCACGGCGCCCGGCAGCGGCGTCTCGCGCATCACGTTCTCGCCCGTGATCACGGCGGCGAGCGAGCGCGTGGTGGGAATGCCGAGCGCGGCCATCGCCTCGCTGACGATGTATTCGCGCAGCACCGGGCCGAGCGCTGCGCGGCCGTCGCCGCGGCGCGAAAACGGCGTCGGGCCGGACCCCTTGAGCTGAATGTCGCGGCGGACACCGTCGGCATCGATGACTTCACCGAGCAGGATGGCGCGGCCGTCCCCAAGCTGAGGGACGAAATGCCCGAACTGGTGGCCGGCATAGGCCATCGCGATCGGATCGGCGCCCTCGGGGACCCGCTTGCCGGCCAGGATCTCGGCGCCCTCGGGGCTTTCGAGCAGGTCGGGATCGAGGCCGAGATGGACCGCCAGCGGCCGGTTCAGCTTGATCAGGCGCGGGGCTGCGACCGGGGTCGGCGCCACCCGGGCAAAAAAGCTCGCCGGCAGCGCCGCATAGGTGTTCTGGAAGGGGAAATGGACCGTCATGGACTAAAGATAGGCGCGCGGGGCGTATACACAATCGCCTTGCGCAATTGCGGGCGGATGGTCCGCTTTTTCGCGCTGTTTTCCGGTCCCGGAGCCGGGATAGGCGGCCAAAAATCGCCCCCTCATTCGGTTGCCGCGCCTGATCGCGTCGGGTAAACCCTGACCCTCCTCGGACGGGGCTTTTGGCCTCGATTCGACCTCTCCGACATCTGTTTTTGGAAATTCCATGCATCGCTACCGGTCACATACATGCGGCGCGCTCCGTGAGGGCGAAATCGACCAGACGGTTCGGCTGTCGGGCTGGTGCCATCGTATCCGCG
>JAUXWH010000012.1 GCA_030681365.1 Bradyrhizobium sp. | reverse complement strand
GACGCCGAATTCCTTCATCGCCAGCGGGGCCGCCTTGGCGAACCAGCTCTCGAACTGGCCGTCGAGATCGCTGCGGGCATCGCCCTCGCCGCGTTCATAGACGCTGCGCCCTCCATGCGCCGCCAGTTGCTCGTCGATGAGCCGCGGGACCGACTGATAGGTGGCGGCCCAGTCGCTGTTGCCGCAGCCGAACACGGCATAACGCACCTTTGCAAGGGCATCCTTCGGCAGCTCACCGCCGAGCCATTTGACGAATTGCGTGGCGTTGTCGGGCGGGGCGCCATTATAGGACGCGCAGAAGATCAGCACGCCGCCCTCTTCCGGCAATTGGCCGACGAAATCGTCGAGCGGCGCAAGTTTGGTGGCGAAACCGTTGACCTCGGCGAGGTCGGCGACCCGGATCGCCAGTTCCTCGGCGGTGCCGAGGTTGGATCCGTACAGCACCAGCAGCGGCGTGTTGTGGCTCGGACGCGTGCGGACGCGCGGCGCCGCGGCCCCGGTCGACGCCGCCGCCGTCGTCGTGGCGCGGCCGTTGAACGCGCCGCGCTCCGCATCGGTACGCGGGCGCACCTTGATCTTGAAGCCGTCGGGCTTGATGGTCAGCGTTTCCTTCAGCACCATCTGATAGCGGTGGTTGTCTATCAGCTTGAAGCGCTGCAGGATCATGCCGATCGCCAGCGCCGCTTCATGCATGGCAAAGCCGCGGCCGATGCAGGCGCGCTGGCCATTGCCGAACGGCTTCCAGGCATTGACCGGACGCGCCGCCTCGGCCTCGCGGCTGAAATTCTCGGGATCGAAGGCGTCGGGATTGGGCCCCCACACGCTGGGGTCGCGGTGCAACGCCATCACCAGCACGGTGATGAACGTGTTCTTCCTGAGCTGGTATTTGCCGCCGATGGTTTCATCCCTCAGCGGCGAGATGCCATAGGCCGGTGCCGGCGGCCACAGCCGCAGCGCCTCTTTCAGAATCTGCGTGATGTAGGTGAGCTGCGTGACCTGCTGATAGGTCGGCCGCGCCTCCGTATCGGGGCCGAGCACCCGGTCGACCTCCTCATAGGCTTTCTTCAGCACCTCGGGATGCTTGAGCAGCGCATAGAGCGTGCAGGACAACAGCCCGCTGGTGGTCTCATGACCCGCGATCAGGAAAGTATTGATCTGGTAGCGGATATTGACGTCGTCGAGCTGTTCGCCGGTGGCGCGGTCCACGCCGGTCATCATGGCGCCGAGCATGTCCTTCTTGCCCTCGGCGGCCTCGGCGTTCTTGCGGCGTTCGGCGACGATCTCGTCAACCATCCTGTTCATGAAGGCGACGTCGGCCACCAGATCGCGGCGGCGCTTCTGCAGCCACAGGCTCTCCAGCGGAATGCCGCGGGTCATCATGATGGTCTCGAGCGAGCGCACCAGCGATTCCACGAAGGGGTGGTAATCGCGGCGGTAGAACGAATTGAACCGGTAGTCGAAGCCGCACAGGCCGATGGTGTCGAGCGTCAGCGCCGTCATGTCGTGAACGACGTCGATCTCCTCGTCGCCGTTCAGCCGCTCCCACTTCTTCACCAGCTGTTCGGCGATGTCGACCATGCTCGGATGGTAGGACTGCATGGCGCGGTTGCCGAACGGCGTCAGCAGGATGTTGTGCGCCTTGCTCCAGTTCGGCTCCGTGGTATCGGCGGTGAACAGGCCGTCGCCGCCGACCGCGCGCACCCGGCGCAGCGAACCGCGCACCGCCTTGTCGAAGCGCTTCTCGTCGCTGAGTTCGTCGATCAGGTCGTGGCCGGCGACGATCACCAGCGGCGCGCCCATCATGTCGAGCCAGAAGATCGGCCCGAGTTCCTTTGTAAGTCGCACGAGATGCTGCGCCGGCGCATTGGCGTCCAGCGACAGCATGTTGCCGACCACCGGCTTCTTCGGCGGATGCGGAATAGGGCTCAGTTTGTTGGTCGACGCCATCGCGATAGTTTCCCCTGCCTGACCGTATTCCTTTGGAGCCAGCGCTCTATCAACGTCATTGCGAGCGAAGCGAAGCAATCCATCGTGCAACAGAACGAAAGAATGGATTGCTTCGTCGCAAGCGCTCCTCGCAATGACGATGAGAGGCCTGTGCCGCTTCTCACCCAAACCGTTTCCTGCGCCATTCGATCAGTTTGGCGCTGACCTCGTCCGGCTTTTCCTGCTGCGTCCAGTGGCCGCTGTCGCGCACCAGGTATTTCTCGAGATCCGGGATGATCTTCTCCATGCCGTCGGCCGAGGACGGCGGTAGCACGTGATCGTTCTCGGCCATGATCATCAGCGCCGGCACCCGCACGGTATGGTCGATATCGACCGAGCGCTGCCAGTTGCGCGACATGTTGCGGTACCAGTTGATGCCGCCGGTGAAACCGGTTTTCGCGAACGTGTCGACGAACACCTTCTTTTCTTCCGGCGACAGGATCGGAACTCGCGGATCATGTCTGGCGTCATAGCCGGCGATCATCTGCGGGAATGCCAGGTTGAGCCGCGGCGATGCGCCGACGCCGGCGACCACCTCTTCCGCCGGCGCGTTCCCGCGCGGCACCGGCTTGCGCATGAAGGCATCGAAAGTCTGCTCGACCCGGCTGCCGAAAATCCGGTCGGGCTCGCGCCCGGGATCCTGGAACTGGACGATGTACATGTGCTCGCCGAAACGCTTGCGCAAAAGCTCGATCGGATCGGATGGCGCCCGGCCGGTGTGTGGCGTATTGATGCCGACCACGCCGGTGACGCGGTCGATGTGCCGCAGCGGCATCTGCCAGACGATGAAGCCGCCCCAGTCGTGGCCGACGAAGATCGCCTTGTCGATCTCGAGATGGTCGAGCAGGCCGATCAGGTCGTCGGTGAGGTGTTCGATGTCGTAGGATTCGACCGGCTCGGGCCGATCGGTCGCGCCGTAGCCGCGCTGATCGGGCGCGATCACCCGGATGCCGGCCTCGCCCAACGCCTTGATCTGGTGGCGCCAGGAAAACGCGATCTCCGGCCAGCCGTGGCACAGAATGACCGGCGGCGCGTCGGTCTTCGGGCCGGCTTCGTAGTATCCCATGCGAATGCCGTTCGTCTGGGCGAACTGCAGCGGCGGCATCTCTATCATCACTGATCTCTCATTCTAGCCGATCGACTCATACGGCTTCAGCTTGCCGCGCTTTTGAGGTCAGCCGGCGGCGCAAAGGCGGCTTCGAGCGCGGCGAACTCCCCGGGCAGCATGTCGCACAGAACCTGGACATGGGGAATGATGTTGGCGCCGGCGATGAAGCCGAAATCCAGCTGGTCGCGATAGCTTTGCACGGTGATGTTGAGCGCCAGCCCGTGGGTCGAGATCGACACCGGGAAGATGTGCAGCAGCTCGGCGCCAGCCGCGTACAGCGTCTGGCGCGGCCCCGGCACGTTGGACACCGTGATGTTCGCCGCCGGCGGCAGCACATCCGACAAATTGGAGCGGCTGTACAGCAGCGCCAGGATCTGCACCAGGATCGGCGCGCCGAGCATCGAGACGTTGGACACCTGCGGCATCATGGCGCGCAGCGGATGCGACATCTCCTTCGACTTGGTGGATTGCGCGATGATCGCCTCCAGCCGCGCCTTGGGATCCTCGATGTTGGTGGCGATCGAGCAGATCATGCCGAACACCTGGTTGTTGGCGTCGGTGTTGCCCTCTTCGCGCAGCGAGATCGGCACCGCGGCCGTCATCGATTTGGTCGGCAGCGCACCCTGCTCCAGCAGATAGCGCCGCACCACGCCCGATGACAGCGCCAGCACCACGTCGTTGAGCTTGCCGCCGGATTGTTTGGCCAGTGCCTTGGCCCGGCTCAGCGGGATCGAGACGCCGGCAAAGCTGCGCTCCGACGAGATCGCCTTGTTCAGGACGGTCGACGGCGACACCATGCTGGCGATGCTCTCGCGCGACTTCGGGTCGGAAATCTTGCCGACCACGTCGGAGACGCTCTTCAGCATGGTTGGAATACCGCTGGCGAATTTCACCGCGCTTTCGATCTGGAACATGGCGTTGTCGAACAGGATCGACCCGAGATCGCTTTTGCCCGAGCGTGGCAGGTCGATGCTCTTCGGAGCGCTGGAGCCGTCGAACGGCTGGCGCCACAGCGCCTGGTAGGAATCGATCAGGTTGGCGGCGATATCGCGCACCTCCTGCCCGGCCTTCGCCCGTATCGCCGGCTTCTCGATCTCGCGGGGCACAGGCGTCACATCGTAGATCATGCTGGTCAGCGCCGCGCCGGCGCCGCCGTCGATGCAGGCGTGATGCATCTTGGAATAGAGCCCGATCTCGTTGTCCTTCATGCCCTCGAAGACGTAGAACTCCCAGAGCGGACGGGCGCGGTTGAGCAGCTTGGCGTGCATCCAGCCTACCAGGCGCTCCAGCGTGGCGCGGTCGTGCGGCGCCGGCAGGCTGCCGCGAAAGATATGGCGGTCGATGTCGAACTGGTCGTCCTCGACCCAGGAGGGATGGTCGATGTCGAGCGGCGCCTTCTCCAGGCGCGCTTTCAGGATCGGCGCGATGTGCAGCCGCGAGGCGATCATCGCCTTGAAGTCCTCGAAGAAGTCGCCCTTGTAGTCGTCGGGCAGGCGGAAGATCGCCATGCTCCCGACATGCATCGGCATTTCAGGCGTTTCCAGATACAGAAACGACGCGTCCATCGAGGTCAGCTTTTTGGCGTCACTCATGTTCTTCCCTCCCGCAGATCACACGGCGCCTTGGTGGCGCTTCTTGCCGTTCAGACGGTCCCTGTTGCCGGGACTCTAGTCAGGATTGTGCATTTTCCGGGGGCGCATATGCAATGGCAAACGGGCCCGATCGGTCAAAATGCCTGAATTCGCCCTCGGGCTGGGCCAAGCGGTCGGCGACCGCCCATAGCGCGGCCGGGTTGACGCCGAGCCCAATGTGGCTGGCAAGGTGGACCTCGATGTTTTCGGCGGTATCGGACGGACGCAGCAGGCAGGTTCGCCAGTTCACGATGCCGTCGGTGCGCGAATAGATCGACGTCGCCGGCACAGGCAGATCGCCCGCGATCGCGGCCCGAAGCTCCGGATTGTCGTCCGCTGCCTCGCCGGACAACGCCTCATAGAGCCGCGTCGCGTTGGTGGCCCTGACGTCGCCGGCGAACGGACTTCCCAGCGTCACGACACGGCGCACCATGTCGGGCGCCTGCAGCGCCAGATCGCGCGCATAGACGCCGCCGAGGCTCCACCCGACGATGCTGACCTTGCGGCCGGTGGCTGCATGAATCTCGGCCAAACGGTCGCGCAACGCGGCCCGCATCCGCCCCACGCCGCCAAGGTTGCGGCCCATCCGCCACGCATGCGTGTCGTAGCCGAGTTCCCTGAGATATCGCCGCATCGGCGCCATCGACAGGTCGCTGGCGAGAAACCCGGGAAGCAACAGCACCGGATGGCCGTCGCCCCGCGGCGCGCGCATCAACAGCGGCGACAGCAGCAGGCTGAAGTTGAACTCGAAGATCCCTCTTGCCTCGGCCAGCAACAGGCCGAGTCCGGGCGGACGAAGCCGGTCCGTCGGCGGCGCATCGCTGCGGTCGATCGGCACGTTACTTCTTGTCGGCGGTGCGCGATCCGCCGAGGCCCGCCATGGTCACGAACATGTCGCCGAACCGCTCGGCGAGTTTCGGATCGAAGGTGAACCAGCTCTGCATCAGCGCTTCCGGCGAAACTTTTTCGATGTTGGCCAGCATCTGCTGCTGAAGCTTGTCCATGACAGCGGTTTGCATCGGCTGCACGTCCGGAAGCCCGAAAAACTGCCGGGCTTCGAGCGGCGTGCAATCTATTTCAACGTTAACCTTCATGTCGGCTCCTGACCGCTATTCGACAGCTTGCCACAGTATCGCCGCGACAGGCGGCGGGACGCAAGCGGCCTGACCGGACCGGAGGGAGCGCCGGAGCTTCATTCCGCCGGTATGGTCAACCAAAACGCTCGACGGCAAACGGCGTCGGATCGGCAAACGGCGTCTCGCCGGTCATCATTTCCGCCAGCAGGCGGCCGGTCGCGGGGCCGAGCGTCAGGCCGTGGTGGTGATGGCCGAAATCGAACCACAGGCCGGCATGACGGGGCGCCCTGCCGATCACCGGCAGCATGTCGGGCAGGCACGGCCGCGCGCCCTTCCAGGGCTTTGCGTCGACCGCTTCGCCCAGCGGAAACAACTGGCGGGCCTTCGGCAACGCCCGCTCCAGTTGGACCGGGGTGGGCGGCGCATCGCGGTGGGCAAACTCGACCCCGGTGGCGAGGCGAATGCCGCGGTTCATCGGCGCCAGCACATAACCATTGTCGGCATCGAGCACGGGATGATGCAGCACGGCATTGCCGCGCGGCGCCAGGTGCAGATGGTAACCGCGCTTGACGTTCAGCGGGATCGAATAGCCGAGGCGGCCGAATACCAGATCGGACCACGGTCCGAGCGCCACGACAACCTCGCGCGCGCTCACCTTGCCGTCCGGTGTCGCGACCTGCCATCGCCCGCCGGGCTCCTGCTCCAGGGTCTGCGCATCGCCGACAATGAAGCGTCCCCCCTTGCGGTGGAACAGCGCAGCATAGGCTTTGGCCAGCCCGCCCGGATCGAGCACGAAGCCGGGTTCGCTGAAATGGATCGCCCCGGCGAATTCACCGCTGAGGTGAGGCTCGCGCTGGATAATCGCCTTGTTGTCGAGGATTTCGCCCTGAACCCCGTATTGCTTCGCTCGCTCGAAATCCCGCAGCGCCTGAGCCAGCGTTGCATCGTGGCGGTACATCTTGGTCCAGCCGCAGCGCCGCAACAACTCCAACGCTCCGGCCTCCGCCATCAGCGCCTCATGCTCGATCAGGCTGCGGCGGATCAGCGGCATCACCGCCAGCGCACCGCGAAGCGCCCGGTCCGGCGCGGAGGCGAGATAATAGCGCACCAGCCACGGCAGGATGCCCGGCAGATCGGCGAGGCTGTAGCGCACCTGCGGCGCCCTGTTCAGGGCATGGCGGAGGATCTGGGCGAAATCCCGGGGAAACATGTAGGGAAACACCGACGCGCATTCGATCATCCCCGCGTTGCCAAAACTGGTTTCCTCCCCGGCCAGCTCGTGCCGGTCGACCAGAATGACATCGCGCCCCCGCTGCTGCAGGTGCAGCGCTGCGCCGACGCCGACCATGCCCGCACCCAGCACGAGAACATCGGCCTTGAATTCCGCCATCACGGCACTCCCGTTGAATGTTACGTTCCTGTCCCGTTGCTTACTGTGAAGCTGGCCATAGAAGTAGCGGCGCGCAAAGCGGGCTGCCCCGGGGAAATCGCGCTTGCGCGGCGGCCAAACTCTGGCAACAATGGATCAGCCATACTGGACCAGTCTTGGCTGCCAATTGCAGCAATGAACAGCGCGCCACAGCGGAGAACCCGGACACATGTCGGTACGTCATACCTTGTTCGCAGCGGCCACCTTGTCGATCGTCGCTTTGGCGATGGCCCCGGCATCGGCCCAATCCCTGCGCTATGCCAACCAAGGGGACCTCAAATCCCTCGACCCCTATACCCTCAACGAAAGCACCACGCACGCCCATATCGGTCACGTCTATGAAGGCCTGATCGCGCGCGACAAGGACCTCAAGATCATTCCCGGCCTTGCGGAGCGCTGGGAAACGCCGGAGCCGACACGCTGGCGCTTCCATTTGCGCAAGAACATCAAGTTCCAGAACGGCAACCCCTTCACCGCCGACGACGTGGTGTTCTCGGCCGACCGCGTCAGGGCCGCCGGCTCCAACCTGCAGACCCGCCTCGCCAAGGATGCGAAGGTCGTCAAGGTCGACGATCACACCGTGGATTTCATCCTGACCTCGCCAAACCCCATTCTGAATTCGCAATGGGACACCTGGTACATCATGGACAAGGAATGGTCCGAGGCGAACAACGCGGCTGCCCCGACGCCGGCCGCGGCGACCTCGCCGAGTTTTGCTTCGCTCAACGCCAACGGCACCGGCGCCTTCACCGTCGAAAGCCACCAGCCGGGCGTCAAGACCGTGTTCAAGGCCAATCCGAATTGGTGGCGCAAGCCCGAGCATAATCTGAAGGAGATCGTCTTCACGCCGATCGGCTCCGACGCCACGCGGGTGGCGGCTTTGCTGTCAGGCGAGGTCGACGTCATCGAGCCGGTTCCGACGCAGGATATCGCGCGGCTCGACTCCAGCCCGAACGCCCAGGTGCTGAAGGGCCCCGAGCTGCGCACCATCTTCCTCGGCATGGACCAGGTCCGCGACGAACTCCTCTATTCGAACGTCAAGGGCAAGAATCCATTCAAGGACGTCAAGGTGCGCGAGGCGTTCTTCAAGGCGGTGGATGTCGAGCTGATCAAGACCCGCGTGATGCGCGGCCTCTCGACGCCGTCGGCGCTGATGATCGCGCCGCAGCTATTCCCGCTTTCCAAGGATTTCACTCGCCCGAAATTCGATCCCGACGGCGCCAAGAAGCTCCTGACCGAGGCCGGCTATCCCGACGGCTTCGAAGTCACGATGGATTGCCCGAACGACCGCTACGTCAACGACGCCGCGATCTGCCAGGCGGTGGTCGGCATGCTGGCGCGCATCGGAGTCAAGGTGAACCTGCTGGCGCAGCCCAAGGCGCAGTATTTCGCCAAGGTGCTGAAGCCCGGCGGCTACCAGACGTCGTTCTATCTGCTGGGCTGGACGCCCGGCACCTCGGACGCCCACAACGTCCTG
>JAUXWH010000005.1 GCA_030681365.1 Bradyrhizobium sp. | reverse complement strand
TCCGGGCGGCTTCATCGACCCGGCTCTTGATCTCGGCTTTCGGATAGCGCTTCAGCCGCAGTCCGAACGACATGTTCTCCGCCACCGTCATGTGCGGATAGAGCGCGTAGTTCAGGAACACCATGGCGATGTCGCGGTCCTTCGGCGGCACGTCGATGACGACCTCGCCCCCGATCATGAGATCGCCGTCGGTGATATCCTCCAGCCCCGCGATCATCCGCAGCGTGGTCGACTTGCCGCACCCCGACGGTCCCACCCGCACGACGAATTCATGATCGGCGATGTCGAGATCGATGCCGCGCACCGCCTCGACCTCGTCGTAACGCTTCACAACCTTACGCAACGTGACGTCAGCCATTGAGTTCAACCCTTTGTCGCACCGGCGGTCAGGCCGGCGATGTAGTAGTCCATCAGGAAGGCATAGATGATCAGCGGCGGCGCGGCGCCGAGCAGGGCGCCGGTCATGATCTGTCCCCAGGCGAACACGTCGCCCTTGATCAGGGTGGTGATGATGCCGACCGGCAGCACCAGCTGATCGGTCGATGTCGTGAATACCAGCGGATAGAGGAATTGCGCCCACGACACCGTGAAGGCGAAGATGGTGGCGGCAATCAGGCCGGGCATGGCGACCGGAATGAATATCCGCGTCAGCGTCTGGAACCATGACGCGCCGTCGATGATGGCGGCCTCGTCGAGCTCCTTGGGGATGGACGCAAAATAGCCGATCATGATCCAGGTGCAGAACGGCACGGTCAGCGTCGGATAGACGATCAACAGCACATACCATTTGTTGATCAGCTGGATCCCGGTCAGGTCGCCGAACACCACGAACATCTTGAACAAGGGGAGAAACAGCAGGGTCTCAGGGATGAGATAGGTCAGAAATACGCCGGTCGCGAGCGTCGCCGAACCCCAGAACCGCATCCGGGCCAGGGCGAATGCCGCAGGCACGCTGATCAGCATGGTGATCGTCACCACGAAGATCGAGACCAGCGCCGAATTGCGAAAGAAGGTCAGGAACTGGTTCGACGTCAGCAACTCGACGTAGTTCGACAATGTCGGATGGTAGACCCACCACGGATTGGTCGCCGCCGAGATCTCGGCACTGGTCTTCAGCGACGTGATCAGCATGTAGAGCGGCGGTATCAGCGCGAAGATCGCGAACAAAGTGAGGAAGAAGTACGACCATCGCAGCGCCCAGGTGCGGTCGCGGCTCATGCTGCGCAGCTTGACGGCGCGGGTCGGCGCGGATTTGTCGATCACGGCGGTGCTGGTCATCAGGCTTCATTTCCACGTTTGTTGATATCGCGCAGGATGAAGACCGCCGCGATTGCGAGGATCGGTATCATGAACAGGGAGACGCTGGCGCCCAGCGGGATGTCACCGCCCTCGATACCGATGCGGAATGCCCATGTCGCGAAGATATGGGTGCGGTCGAGCGGACCGCCGGCGGTCAGGATGCGAACGATGTCGAAGTTGGCGAAGGTGACGATCAGGGAAAACAGCGTCGTGATCGCGATGATATTGCGCATCATCGGCAGCGTCACGTACCAGATGCGCTGCCACCAGTTGGCGCCGTCGATGGCCGCGGCTTCATAGAGCTGATCGGGCACCGACTTGAGCGAAGCCAGATACATGATCATGAAGAACGGAGCGCCGACCCAGATGTTCACCAGGATGACCGAGAACCGGGCCCAGCCGGTCTCGCCGGTCCATGGAATCCGGTCGACACCGATGCCCGCCAGCAGATAGTTGAAGGCGCTGTACGACGGGTCGAACAGCCACAACCACGCCAGCGTGCTCATGGCCGGCGGGATGACCCACGGCACCAGCAGCATTCCGCGCCACTTGCGCTGGCCCTTGGCCGGAATGTTGTGGACGAAATGAGCGACGACAAACCCGATCAGCGCCTTGAAGATCACGGCCGTGATCGCGAAAATGCAGGACTGCTGAACGACCAGCCAGAACGTTTCGCGCGTGAACAGAAACTGGAAATTTCCAAGTCCGACGAAGCGCTGCATCGACTTGTTCAGCGTCGCAAGATGCAGCGAGTAGAATGCGGGGTAGATGACCAGCAACAGGATCAGCAGGATCAGCGGCAGCGTCATCAGAAAGGCCGCGGTGGATTTTCGCTTCAGCGCGGTTCGCAGACCGGCGCGTTTGCGGACCCTTGGCGCAGAAGCGGCGCTCTTCCGTTCAACCGCGACATCAACCATGATGCATCTTCCTCGCGAAGCTTGATTATAAATAAGTGAGGTTTTCCGCGTCGGGAAACCGGCGCGCGCCGGCTCCCAATCGTGTCGGCAGGCGGACAGGCGCCGCTACGGCCGCGTCGGGCCGTAGCGGCGCGTCCCCTCAGCTCCGCATGAAGCCTTCGAGTTCGCCCTGCGCCCAGGCCAGCGTCGCCTCCATGGCTTCACCCCGGTAGTAACGCACGCACATCTTGGTGAGGGTCGCCTGCGTATAGATCTGCTGGGCAATCTTCGGCGGCGCTCCCGCCGCCGAGATCGAGAGCTTCTGATGGTTGTGCGGATTCGGATAGTGGTAGAGCGTCCCCTTCGGGGGACTCTCCTCCGCCCAGGTCTTCAGCGTGGTGAGTTTCTCGAACGCCGGCAAGTCGTAGCCGCCGCTCGCCGCCACCAGCTTCTCCACCGCCGCCGGTTGCGACAGATGCGTCAACAGGCTCTTGGCCGCCGGCTTGTTCTTGCCGAAGTTCCAGGCGGTCCAGAAATACGGAAGGTATGGGGCAAAGCGGCCCTTCGGTCCCACCGGGAAGCCGTGGGTCCAGCACTGTTCGGCGATCTGCGGCGCATCGCGCTTGGCCACCGCCCATGCGCTCGGCGGGTTCATGATCAGCGCACCCTTGCCCGAGACCAGCCACCTGTTGTTGGAGCCATCGTCCCACGCCGGCGCGTCCGACGGCAGAAATGCCATCAGCTTCTTGTAGAACTCGAGAACCTGACGCACGTTGTCATTCTTCACGACGACGTCGCCCTTGCCATTGACGACCTCGGCGCCGAAGGCCAGGAAGAACGCGCCGACGGTGTCGACGGAGTCGCTGGTTTCGCCGAGACCGATGCCGAAGGGAACACCGCCCTTGTGGCAGGCCTCGGCGGCTTTCAGGAAGTTGTCCGTGGTCCAGGCATCCGCCTTTGGCGCCTGGCCGGCCGGATACATGGCCTGGACGTCGATATTGGCGTGCTGCTTCATCAGATCGATGCGGGATCAGGGGCCCTTGATCTGGCTGCCGATGCAGGCCGGCACGGCCAGCCACTTGTTGCCGGATTTGCCGAGATACTCGACGGTCCCGTTGACTGCCCCGTTCTGCTTGATGAGCGCTTCGACCACATCATTCATGGGCTCGAGCAGATCGGCCTGCGCATGCGGCCACCATGTCGGCATCGCGAGAATGTCGTGGCCGGACTTGGCCTGGGCCTCGGCGGCGATGGTCAGGAGGTTCTTGTTGCCCTGACTCGGGATGTAATCGATCGAAACCTCGACCTTCTCCTTGGCGGCCCACTCATTGACGAGTTCGGTCGAGGCCTTGTTGGCTCCGGGCACCCAATGATCCCAGAAACCGACGTTGAGTTTACCGGCTGCATTGGCCGATCGAACGTACGGCGCGGTTATCAGTGCCGCCGAAGACATGGCGGTGGCAGCTACGAATTGTCGTCGAGAAAGCTTCTTCCGTGACATTGGCATTCTCTCCCTGGTGAGCCAATCAGGATGCGATTGGTGATCTCTTTTTATTTGTTTTGTTTAGTCTTTCATCCGTCGCCGGGCAGGCCGAGATGGCATTGCAAGACGTCGCAGAGACTTCGTTATTGACGATCAGAGCAGAATTGAAAGCGTCTGTCGAGAAATCCGATGCCGCAATCCATAGAACTGATGTTGTGCACAAACCGGCGGCAGCGGATTGTTGATGATCGGGCAATGATTGCAGGACGGAAGCGCGCGCCGGCCCGCGCGGCTTGGCGATGCATATTGCGGCGCACACATGCGGCGCGCGCGGCTATCCCGGGATGCGCAACCGCGCATCCGGGATACGCAATCGCGCCGCAGGTTCCCTCGCGACCGTTAACTCCGCGCCCGCTTCGGTGATTTCTCGTCACGATCGTCGCTTGGCGGCGTAGACGAGGTTGCTGCGAAAACGATAGTGTCCGGACTCAATGCGAACGCTGCCAGGTTCCGCGGCAGCCTGTCGAAATCACCATGGAGACCGACGAATGATCAACCCGACACCCGCAGCGCGTGCGCGGTTGAGATTGCACCTTGTGCTTGGCGCGGTTGTTGCTTTGCTTCTCGGCGCTCCCCCGGCGGCCAATGCGCAATTGGTCGAGGGCGTTCAAAAGGGCGCTCGCGAAGGCAACAAGGCGGCCGGACCGGTCGGCGGCGTGCTGGGTGGCGCGATCGGCGGCGTGGTCGGCGTCTTTACCGGCGTCCTCGGTACCGGAAAGAATGCATCGCCGCCGCCAGCCGGCGACAAGCAAGGCAGTTCGGCAAAATCGGAGAAGGGGAAGGGAAAGAAGGGGAGCAAGCAGGCCCCCGTGCTGACCCAGGACAGTGCTCCGCAATTGACCGCCGAACAGATCGTCGCCAACAGCGACGCCAATATCGAACGGATCAAGACCGAATTGAAGCTGACGCCGGAGCAGGAGAAGCATTGGGCCGGCTTCAACAGCGCGATGCATTATCTCGGCCACAACGGCGCCGACCGCCTCAACCTGCGAATTGCGCGCGCCAAGCGCGACCCGCCGGACGACATTATCGAGCAGATGCGCAACGAAGCCCAGTTCCTCAACGACCGCGCAGTCGACCAGCGCAACGTCGCCGATGCGGCCGAGCCGCTGTTTGCGAGCCTCGACGCCAGGCAGAAGGCGAAGTTCATCGAGGAGATGGTGCGGCTGAGCCGCGAGCGCGGGCTGGATTGAGCCTCAACCTAATCCGGCCGGCGGCACAACGCCTGATCCGGTGCAGCAACCCCGGATCGGATCGGTCCGCTTGATTTTGGCGCCACACGAATAGCCGGGCACGCGCGCCTCTGGGGTAAGGGTCAGGCGCGGCACCCGGCTATCCTGCCGCAGCGGCGCGGCAACTCAACTCGTCACGCAATGTTGGGGAAACACCGACCGATTCACGCCCGAGACGTGGCTTACTCGGGGCGTTGTCGGGACATGCCGCAAGAACGCGATCGGCCGGTGGTTCGCCGGCCGACGTGTCGAGCGGGCAACAAGGCGGCTCTGCGCAGCCCGGCTGACGTAGCCATGGCTGGCCATTCGCAAGTGCGAAACACGAACGGAGCGTCAATTATTTAGGATTTGGCGCTATCCTTTCGCAGATGCCAGCCAAGGCCCATGCGGTGGAAGAAAAACGAAAGCACCCGCGCACCGAAGTCGATGAACCGGCTTACGTTTCGTCCGGCGGCTCGGTCATGAGATGCACGGTCCGGAATGTCTCGGCCGAGGGCGCGGCCATCGATATCGAAAACCCGGCCTTCGTGCCCGCACGCTTCCGTCTGGTCATGGCCAACGGGGCCTCGGTCCGGGAATGTCAGGTGGCCTGGATCCAGCGCAACCGGATCGGCCTGACCTTCGTCGAGACGCCGCCGAAATAGCGCGGAACGCGGCAGGGCGACCGCTACTTCGCCAGCAGAGGCTTGATGGCTTCTTCCAGCTCCTCAAACGACATCGCGCCCTTGAGCCTTGTGCCATTGACGAAAAACGTCGGCGTCGAATCCACCTTGATGACCTCATGGGCAAACCGCTGGTCCGCGGCGAGCTTGTCGAGCAGTGTCTGATCCCTGCCGCAGCTCTCGACGGCCTGTTCGCTCATCCCGGCCTGCTTGCCGATCACCCTCAGGGTCATGTTGGTCTGCGCCATCAGCATCTGCTGTTGCTGGAACAGGAGCTGGACGGCGCCGAAAAATTTCTCGGCGTCGCCATTGGCGACGCAGCGCGCCAGCATCGATGCCGCCGCGGCCTTGAGGTCGAGTGGAAATTCCCGGAACACGAAACGCACCTTGCCGGTGTCGATATACTTCGCCCGCAGCATCGGAAACACGTTCTCGCCGAACGCCGCGCAATGCGGGCAGCTCATCGACGAATATTCGGTGATGGTCACCGGCGCGTCGGCAGGGCCGAGCGCCATGTCCGGCAGCGATACCGGCTGCGCCACCAACGCTGCGGTGGCAAGCTGCGCCATCGCGCCGCCGGTCGCATGGAGCGACATCAAGCCGAGCAGGGCGGCAAACCCGGCCCGGGTCAGCGCGACGGTAAAGGCCCGGCGAAGTGCGACCAACAGACAGCTCCCGTTCAGGTCCTTGAGGCGCCGAGAATGCTGGCAACGGTCTTCGCCGTGATCGCCAGCCGCTCGGAGGTGCTGTGAACTTTCAGCCGTTCCCTGGCGCGTTCTTCGATCAACAGGTCGATCAACGCCAGCCGGCTCGGCTCGTCGACCGCTTCGACCAGCAGGGTCCGATAGCGGTGGTAGTCGAAACCCTCGTCCTGCTTACTCATCTCACGCCCCCGCAGACTTTCCGGTCAGCGTATTTATCAGCCTGCGAGGCCGCGCAACAGTGTTTTGCGAACATGCCTCCCGTGCAGCCGCTTCGCCGCTCCAGCCGGCCGGGAAAGGCAGGCGGAGAGGGGACTATTTGGTTTGCTCGGACTTCGGCCGGGCGGCTTCCTGGGCGCGCGCCGCCATCCATGCATCGTATTCGGGTGTGCCACGCCGCGGCGGTACTCCGGGAGGCAAGCCGCCCATCCAGTGCGGCATGTCCGCCAGACTTTCGCCCGCGGTTTTCCCGGCGCAGGACGTCAGCATGGCACCTGCAACGCCCAGCAAGGCACATGTGAGGATGGGCGGGAATCGCTTCATGCCGGGGTGGTGCCACGCCATTGTGGCGATCGCGATGCGCAATCAAGGCTGGGATGAGGTGACGCAGGTTCCGTTAACCATAGCCTTTGCCGACGCGCTGGTTGAACCCGGTCCGGCGCGGTTCACGCCCGGGTTGTCAGCCGGAGTATTTGTTAACCGCTTTCGGTTACCGTTCGGTCAGTCGCGGATTTCGTAACTCATACCGCGAGAGCTAACGAAACCCGCCGTCTCAACCGGCGGGTTTTTTCGTGAGAAAGGTTGCCGATGTCGCTGTCCTCCGCCAAGAATTATGCGCTTCGCGCCGGCCGCTCGCAGGACGAGAAGGAAGCGATCGAACTGCTGTCGAAGGCCATCCTGGAACTGGCAGCCTCGATCGAGGCGACCGATTCAAAGGTGAAGCAGATCAACAAATCGAAGGGGTGATCGACGTCTCGCGGACGGCAGGTGCGCTCACCTTTTGCTTTTGCGCGGCGAGCGATGGCGCCCGGCGGCGGCGGCATCACCGGTGGTTTTCGTCTTGGAGAATTCGCACTTCGGGCATTTGAAAACATGCTTCTCCGCGCCATTGGCGTGAGCTTCGCTGCTGGCCAGCACCATTCGCGTTCGGCACATGGCGCAGCGAGGCGGCTTGATCGTCGCAAGAGGCGGGGCTGCGGGGGTGTCAGAAGGCGGCATGGCTTGTCCCGGTGAAAAACGACACCGTAGTGGCGGAAGGGGTGGGATTCGAACCCACGGTACCCTTGCAGGCACGCCGGTTTTCAAGACCGGTGCCTTAAACCACTCGGCCACCCTTCCAAACCATTGTAATCTCTGGCGAAA
>JAUXWH010000156.1 GCA_030681365.1 Bradyrhizobium sp. | reverse complement strand
TTCTCCGAGATCATGGGAAGCGGCATGTTCGGCACGCTCGGCTCGGAAAAATACCAGGAATACTGCCACGACATTCTCACCAGCGGGCACTATCTGCTGGAAGTCATCAACGACATCCTTGACATGTCGAAGATCGAGGCCGGCCGCATGAAGCTCGACATGGAGCAGCTCGACCTGTCGAAAACACTGGCGGAATCGCTGCGGGTGGTGTCCGGACGGGCCGACGACAAGCACCTGTCGGTAAACGCCGATATCGACGGCGCCATCTCCGTGGTGGCCGATCGCCGCGCGGTCAAGCAGATCATCGTCAACCTGTTGTCCAATGCGGTCAAGTTCACGCCCGACGGCGGCAAGGTGGTGGTGCGAAGCCGGGTGCTTACCGATTCCATCGTGCTGATGATCGCCGACACCGGCATCGGCATCGCGCCGCATTCGCTGCAGCGACTGGGCCGGCCGTTCGAGCAGGTCGAGAGCCAGCTGACAAAAACCTATCACGGCTCCGGGCTGGGGCTGGCGATCGCGCGGTCGCTGACCAACCTGCACGGCGGATCGATGAAGCTGCGCTCCAAGCTCGGTAGCGGCACCGTGGTCTGCGTCTCGCTGCCGCGCGACGCCCGCAAGACGATAGCGAAGATGTCGGTGGCGGCTTAGAAATATTTACCGAACGTCATTGCGAGCGAAGCGAAGCAATCCATCTCGCAGCGGAGAGAAAGCATGGATTGCTTCGTCGCTTCGCTCCTCGCAATGACGGTTACTGGTCTAGCTCCCGCCTTCGACGATATCCCGGAACACCCGTCGCACCTCGGTCTGGGTCTCCTTGACCCGCGCCTCGAGCGAGGAAAAGTCCGGGGCGTCGCCGGCGCGTGCCAGCACGCGCAGCAGGTCCTCGCCTGATGTTTCCGGTTTGAATTTTTCGGTGACGCAGAGCCGCAGGATTTGCGTGAGGTCGTGATAGAGCCGCGTCGCCGACCGCAAGGTCTCCGCGGCCGGTTGCGGCAGCACGCCGAGCCGTACGGCGCTGTCGAGCACCTGCAGCGTGGAGACGTCGAGAATCCCGGGCTTGTCGGCGGCGTGAACCAGCTGGAGATATTGCGCGATGAAGTCGATATCGACCGTGCCGCCGGCGGCGTATTTCAGGTCCCAGACGTCGTTCTCGCCTTTCTCCAGCGCGATGGCGCGGCGCATGTCCGCGACGTCGCCGGCGACGCTGGCGCGGTCGCGCGGCCGCGTCAGCACGGCGCGAATGACGCCCTCGATGCGGGCGCGAAGCTCCGGCGGCGCCGAAATCACGCGCGCGCGGGTCAGCGCCATGTGCTCCCAGGTCCAGGCCTCGCGTTCCTGATAGTCGGCGAAGGAATCGATCCGCGAGGCCACCGGCCCGGCGCGGCCCGACGGGCGCAGCCGCATGTCGACGTCGTAGAGCACGCCGTAATTGGTCCGCGTGGTGAAGGCGCTGATCAGCCGCTGGGTGAACCGGGCAAAATATTGCGCGCCGTGCAGCGACCGCTCGCCGTCGGAGTCAGGATGTTCGTGGTCGAAATCATACAGCAGGATCAGGTCGAGATCGGATGACGCCGTCATCTCGCGGCTGCCGAGCCGGCCCATCGCCAGGATCGCGGTCTGCTGCCCCTTGATGCGGCCGTGCTGGGCCGCGAACCGGTCGGTCACGAGGCCATGCACGGTGTGGACGATGCCCTCGGCGACGGCGGCGAAGGCGACGCTGGCCTGCTGGGCGGAGACCGTGCCGGACAGGATTCTGGTACCGATCAGGAACAGGCTCTCCTGGCCGAACAACCGCAGCCGGTCGAGAAACTCTTCGTAGGCATTGGCGTCCTCCAGCGTCGCCGCGAGCCGCATGGACAATTCACGCTGGTCCGGCATGGCGCCGAAGAAGCGCGGATCGATCAACCCGTCCATGATCTGCGGCTGCCGCGCCAGCATGTCGCCGAGCCGGGGTGCCGCGCCGAGGATCAGCGCCACCAGCGCGACCAGTTCGCGGTTCTGGCTGAGCAACGGGATCAGCCGCCCGCCGCGCTGTAGCGCCTGCAGAAAACGATCGAACGCCGCCACCGCACTGTCCGGCTCTTCGGAATGCGCCAGGCCGTCGATCAATCCCGGTATGAACTCGACGAAAGCGTTGCGGGTCGCTTCGACGCGCAACGCGCGATAGTCACCGGTCAGCCATTGCTGGACCGTTCCCGCCACCGCGACCGGCTTCTTGAAGCCGAGCGAGACCAGATGCTCGATCAGCCTGGGATCGTCGGGACCGGCGCTGTAGTCCGCCGCCGGCAGCTGCGCGGTACCGGCCGGATCGCCCTCGAACAGCTTGCCGTAATGCCCCTGCACGACGTTGAGATGCACCAGCAGGTCGCTGGCGAAGGCGGCGCGGCTCCCATAGCCGAAGAAATTCGCAAAGCGCTCCATCGCTTCGACGTCGTCGGGCAAGGCATGGGTCTGCTCGTCCGCGACCATCTGCAGCCGGTGTTCGACCCGTCGCAGGAAGAGGTAGGCCGCGGTGAGCTGGTCGCGCGCCTCAAAGGTGATCCAGTTGCTCGAAGCCAGCACTTGCAGCGCTTCCAGCGTCGGCCGCACCCGCAATTCAGGATGCCGGCCGCCGGCGATCAATTGCTGGGTCTGCGCGAAAAACTCGATCTCGCGGATGCCGCCGCGCCCGACCTTGACGTTGTGCCCTTCGACCGCGATCTCGCTCTGCCCGCGAAACGTCTGCATCTGCCGCTTCATGTCATGGACATCGGCGAGGGCCGCGAAGTCCAGGTGCTTGCGCCAGACGAAGGGCGCGATCTCCGCCACCAGCGCCTCGCCGGCTTTGGCGTCGCCGGCGCAGGGCCGCGCCTTGATCATGGCGGCGCGCTCCCAGGTCCGCCCGTCCCGCTCGTAATAATGCAGCGCCGCGGCCATCGAGATCGCCACTTGGGTGGAGGACGGGTCCGGCCGCAGCCGCAGATCGACCCGGAACACGTAGCCGTCGCCGTTGCGCTGCTGCAATATCCGCGCGAGCGCCTGGGTGACGCGCACGAAGAAGGTCTGCGGCTCGATGTCGGGCGCCAGCGTCGGCGCTTCGGAATCGAAGAACACGATCAGGTCGATGTCGCTGGAATAATTCAGCTCGCCCGCGCCCATCTTGCCCATCGCGAGCACGACGAGGCCGCTGTTGTCCTCGGGGGAATCGAAACCGGGCGGCATCAGCCGGCCGCGGCCGGCTTCCTGACGCAGCAGGAAGCGCAGCGCCGCCTGCACCGAGGCGACCGCGAGATCGGTCAGCGCCGCCGTTACCTGCATCACCGGCCAGATGCCGCCGATGTCGCACAGCGCGATCAGCAGCGCCGCTTCCGATTTCATGCGGCGAAGCAATTGCATCACATCGGCTTCGCTGGACGCGGCCGCGACGTCGCGGCAGGTGTTTTCGATCAGCCGGGCCAGATGCGCCTCCGGCTCGCATTCGAGCAGTCGGATCGCGCGCGCGCCGTCCGCGCGCAGCAGATCGAACAGATAGGGCGAGGCTTCGGCGATGCCGAGAAGAATGGTTTTGGCGCGCGGGAACCGGCCGGTCAGATCGGCGATCGCAGCCGTCTGCGCCGGCGCCAGATCGGTCAGCCAGTCTGCCAGTCGCTGTTCGGCCTTATCGGCAGCGGACACATGTGGTCCGTCCACAAACCGCGCGGCCAGACGATGTCGGTCCGCGTCGCCCTTCGCGAATGAGGTCATGCCACCTTCTGTGGCACATCCGGCGTTTGAGCCGCAAGCCTGTCGCTGGCGCCGGCCCGGGCCGGGATCGCCAGTGTCGCCGTCAGGCCGGGATTGCTGTCGCCGAGCCGGAGTTCGCCGCCATGCAGCGTCGCCACCGCCGAGGCCAGGCTCAGGCCAAGGCCGGAGCCTGGCTGGGTGCGGCTGGCCTCCAGCCGGACGAATCGCTCCACCGCGTGGCCGCGGTCGGCTTGCGGTATCCCCGGCCCATGGTCGGTGACGCCGAGCAGCACGAAAGCGCCGTCGCGCCGCGCCTCGATCAGGACTTCATTGGCGCCATCAGCCGCGCCGGACCCAAGTGGTTGAAGGGAGGGAAGCGGCTTGCCGTATTTGATCGCATTCTCCACCAAATTGGCCAGCGCCTGACTGAGCAATTCGCGGTTGCCGTGAACGGGTGCCGGCGCGGTCTTGACGCGCAGCGTCACGCCGCTGTCTTCGGCCAGCGGTTCATAGAGTTCCTGAATGCCCCTGGCGACGTCGGCGGCGTCGAAATCGTCCATATTGCCGCGCGCCTGTCCGGACTCGGCGCGCGCGATCATCAGCAGCGCATTGAAGGTGCGGATCAGACCATCGGATTCCTCGATGGTTCGCTCCAGCGCGCTGCGGTACTCGGCCTCGCTGCCGGATTTCGCCAGCGCCTCTTCGGCGCGATTGCGCAGCCGCGTCAGCGGCGTCTTCAGATCATGCGCGATGTTGTCGGAAACTTCCTTCAGCCCCATCATCAGGGCTTCGATCCGTTCCAGCATGGCGTTGAGGTTTTCCGCCAGACGGTCGAGTTCGTCGCCGCTGCGCCCGACCGGCAGCCGCCCGGTCAAATCGCCCGCCATGATGCGCTGGGCAGTGCCGGTCATGGCATCGATCCGCCGCAGCACCCGCCGCGCGACAAAGATGCCGCCACCGAGCCCGAGCACCACGACGACCAGCAACGACCATTGCGCGGCCTTGGCGACGATGCCGAACAGCCGCCGCCGTTCTTCGAGGTCGCGCCCGATCAGGAGCCGGAAACCGCTGGTGAGTTCGCTGACGTTTACCAAAGCGCGATGGTGGCGGCTGTCCTGCTCGTCAAGCCGCCGGTAGGCGGTTTCCGACCAGCCCTGGGTTGCCATGACGCCCGGCGACAGCGAACTTACATTACCGGCGACCGCCTGCCCCGTCGGCGTGGTCACGAGGTAGAGATTGGCGCCCGGCCGCAGCGCCCGGTTCTCGATCGTGAACACCAGCCCGCGCAGGCCGCGCCGCGCATAGATGTCGGTGACCTCGCCGATTTCCGCATTCACGGTCGTGGTGATCTGCTCGGTGATCAGCCGGCGCGTATTCCAGGCGAAATAGCCCAGCAGCGAAGCGGCAAACAGCGCAAACAGCAACAGATAGACCAGCGTCAACCGGAACGCGGTGGTGCGGATCAGCTTACCGAATGCCGTCACGGATCATGTATCCCGCGCCGCGGATCGTGTGCAGCAAGGGCCGCTCGAAACCCTTGTCGATCTTGGAGCGCAGCCGCGAAATATGCACGTCGATGACGTTGGTCTGCGGATCGAAATGGTAGTCCCAGACATTTTCCAGCAGCATGGTTCGCGTCACCACCTGCCCGGCATGTTTCATCAGATATTCCAGCAGCCGGAACTCACGCGGCTGCAGCGTCAATTCGTCCTTGCCCCGCGCCACCCGGTGCGACAGCCGGTCGAGTTCGAGGTCGCCAACGCGGTAGCTGGTTTCCTCGGCCGGACCGCCATGGCGGCGCGACAGCACTTCGACCCGCGCCAGCAGTTCGGCGAAGGCATAGGGCTTCGGCAGGTAGTCGTCGCCGCCGGCGCGCAGGCCCTTGATGCGGTCGTCGACCTGCCCGAGCGCCGACAAAATCAGCACCGGCGTGCGGTTGCCCTTCTCGCGCAGGCTACCGATCACCGCCAGGCCGTCGCGTTTCGGCAGCATTCGGTCGACCACCAGCACGTCGTAGTCGCCCGACTCGGCGAGCGACAGGCCTTCCTCGCCGTCGCCGGCGAGATCCGCAATGTGGCCGACCTCGCGAAACGCCTTGACCAGATAATCGGCGGACTCGCGGTCGTCTTCGATGATCAAAAGGCGCATATGGCGATCGGGTGCGGTCAGGGAAGTTGAGCTTTCTATCACCATGGCGCGGCCGGCATCCTCATGCAAGGCGACCCGTCGCCTCGCGGTTAAACGAAAAAAGCGGGCGGTGAAGCTGGGGGACTTCACCGCCCTTTGCCCTTCCGACAGAGGGGGGCGTATTCCATCGAAAGGGAACTATTGGGAGCGGGTTTTGAGGCCCGCCCCCCGGAAAGCGCCGTCGGCGGGGGCGACTGATGCCGGCGACACCCTCCATCTCTTAAATGTCGATGCTCAGCCTTTCGCCAAGGGCACTGCGACAAAGCGCGACGACCCACCGGTCTTGACCCGCATCAACACGCTGTTCTTGTTGTCGGCGCGCGCGGTGTTGATGGCTTCGCGCACGTCTCCGGCACTGGTAACGCTCTTGCCGGCGACCTCGAGAATCACGTCACCCTCCTTGAAGCCGCGCTCTGCCGCCGCACTCTTCGGAACGACCTCGGTCACCACGACGCCGTCCTTGCCGGCGCCCGCAACGCTGTTGGCCGGCGCGAGCGTCAGGCCGAGCCTCGGCTCGTCGGTGCCCTTGGTCGCGCCACCCTTGTCGGTGTCGGCCTTGGCTTCCACCGTGTTCGGCAACTGGCCAAGCGTCAGGTTCACGACCTTGTCCTGGCCCTTGTGCAGCACGTTGAGCTTCACCGCACTGCCGGGCGCGAGGGCGCCGATGGTGCGGGCGAGTTCACGGGCATCCTTGACCGGGTCGCCATTGACCGCGGTGATCACGTCGCCGGATTCGATGCCGGCCTTGGCCGCGGGACCGTTGGCCTGCGGTTCCGCCACCAGCGCGCCTTCGGCCTTCTTGAGACCGAGGCTGTCGGCGATGTCGGGCGTCACCGGCTGGATCTGGACGCCGATCCAGCCGCGGCTGACCGAGCCCTTGTCCTTGAGCTGCGCGATCACGCTCTGCACGGTCGAAGCCGGGATCGAGAACGCAATGCCGACGCTGCCGCCGGACGGCGAGTAGATCGCGGTGTTGACGCCCATCACTTCGCCCTCGGTGTTGAAGGCGGGGCCGCCGGAGTTGCCCTTGTTCACGGGCGCGTCGATCTGGATGAAGTCGTCATACGGACCGTTGCCGATGTCGCGGCCGCTGGCCGAAACGATGCCGGCCGTCACCGAGCCGCCGAGGCCGAACGGATTGCCGACCGCCAGCACCCAGTCGCCGATCCGCGGCTTGCCCTCGGACAGCTTGGCGAACGGGAAGTCGGTGCGGCCGGCGACCTTGATCAGTGCGAGGTCGGTGCGCGGATCGGTGCCGATCACCTTGGCGGTGTAGATCTTGCCGTCGTCCATCGTGACTTCGACCTTGTCGGCGCCGTCGACCACGTGGTTATTGGTCACGGCATAACCGTCAGCCGAGATGAAGAAGCCCGATCCCTGGCCCGAAACCGGGCCGCGACGGGGGCCGCCGCGCAGGCCGGGGGGCAGGCCGTCAGGCCCGCCGAAGCGCTTGAAAAAGCGCTCCATCGGTGAACCCGGCTGGAACGGCGAGTCGTCATTGGAGCTGTCGTCCTTGGCGAGCTTCTCGGCGATATTGATCTTGACCGAAATCACCGAGGGCTTCACGCGCTCGACGATGTCGGCAAAGCCGATCGGCTTCTCAACCTTGCGGACTTCGGCGCTGACCTGCGCGTGCGCGGCGCTGCTGAAGACATCGACCGGGCCGTGCGACGGGCTGAAGCCGTAAACGGCGACGCCGAGGCCGGCCACGACCGAGGCCATCAGCGCGAACTTGCGGGCGGAAAACAGCGAGCGGCGGGGCGCGCGATACGACGGGAACGACGAGTAATCGGTGGGACGTTCGGTCATGTAGCAAATCTCCAGAGCCTGTTTCGACGGTGCGGGGGGCGAGCACCTTACGGGTCTAAAGATGGGACTTTCCGCCTTACCGCGCGCTGGCGGGGGAATTAAACTTTTGTAATGAAGGGAAGTGCCACTGCGGCGGAATATCGCAGGACAGACAACGGGTTAGCCGCGCTCCGCGGATTCAGCCCCGCCGTCGGCCGGTCCGAGCTTCAGATCGCCCTGACGCTCATGATGAAGCCGTCGACTTCCCGTTTCAGGGTCTCGGCCTGCTGCGAAAGATCGACCGCCGAATCCCGCGCATCGCTCGCCATCCGCCCGGTTTCGGACGATGTCGAGGTGATCTGCGCGATGTGATTCGAGACGTCCAGTGTGCCCCGGGCCGCGTCCTGGACGCTCCTCGAAATGTCCAGCGTCGCGTTTCGCTGTTGCTCGGTGTCGACCTCGATGCCCGACATGATCGCGCTGATTTCGGCGATCGTATTCGAGATGTTTGCCATCGCTTCGCGCGTCTCACCCGTGATGCCCTGAATGCTCGCGACCTGGGTGGAGATCTCGTCAGTCGCCTTGCTGGTCTGGTGGGCGAGATTCTTCACCTCCGAAGCGACCACCGCGAAGCCCTTGCCGGCCTCGCCCGCCCGCGCCGCCTCGATCGTGGCATTGAGCGCCAGCAGATTGGTCTGGGACGCGATCGCCTGGACCAGTTGCACGACCGCACCGATCTTTTCGGCGGCTTCCGACAACGCATGAATGGTGTCGCCGCTCTTGCGGGCCTGGGCCGCGGCCCCCTCCGCCCGCTGCGTGGCGTCGGTAACGCGCCGGCTGATGGTGCCGATGGAGGTCGTCATCTCCTCCGCCGAACCGGCCAAGGTCTGCACGCTGGTGCTGGCCTGGCTCGCGGCGCTGGCGACCGCACTGGCCTTGGCGCTGGTTTCGTTGGCCGCCTGCGAGAGCGTTTCCGCATTGCTCTTCAACCGGACCGCGGAAGAAGCGACGCTGCTGACGACATTGGCGACAAGGCCGTTGAAAGCCCCGATCTTCTCGTCGAGATAACGGGACCGCTCGCCCTGACGCTGGGCTTGCTGCAATTCGTGCTCGGTCAGCCGCTGGCGCTCGATACCCGTCGTCTTGAAGATCTCGAGTGCACCGGCCAGCAGGCCGATTTCGTTGGCCCGCCCCAGTCCGGGGATCGGGGTTTCGTATTTCTGATCGGCGACCTGCCGCATCGCATGCACGATGGCGGCCAACGGTCCCATGATGCCGTTGCGAACCGCAAAATAGGTGGCCAGGCAAACGACGCAGGCAAATACCGCAATGGCAACGCACGCCATCAGGAAGTATGAAAACGCCGCCTGGGCCTGCTGATAGATCTGCAGCGCATGCTCGCGGCTCGGGCCGCTCAGTGCTCCGAATTCGGCGGACAGGCTCGTGATTTCATTGTTGAGGTAGAGGACGGCGACAAATCCCGTGCCTCCGCCGACGGCCAGCAACAGCAACAGGGCCGCCACGACGGCTCCGATCAGGAAGCGGATGGTCAAATTGCTGTTGGAGAACATGGCATGCTCGGGCAAGAGAGGTATTTGATTTGCCCAGTGAAGTATTCAGACAAAGGTCAAAATTACATGAAGTTTGACCTCGCGGCCGGCCGAACCGGCGCGGCCAAACTGCAATTCGTTCTCATTCGTGAGGAAGAGCCCGTAACAATACCTAGACTGGTTTCTCCGGCGGCCTCTCGTCCGACATCAGCACCTCCAGCCGGGCTTCCTCGTCCGCCGTCAGCTTGAGCCCGGATTCGTCCGCTACGGCGGTTGCGGAGCGCCGCCGCATATTGACCCAGAGCGCCAGCCCGCCACCGGCCAGCGCCAGCGGCGGCAACAGCCACAGCAGCAACGTACGTGAGTTGAACCGTGGTTTCAGCAGCACGAATTCGCCGTAGCGCGCCACCAGGAAGTCGATCACCTGGGCGTCGCTGTCGCCGGCGGCGATCCGCTCCCGCACCAAAAGGCGCAGGTCGCGAGCCAGCGGCGCGTCGGAATCGTCGATCGACTGGTTCTGGCACACCATGCAGCGCAATTCGCGCGACAGCTCCCGTGCCCGGGATTCCCTGGCCGGATCGGACATCACCTCGTCGGGCTGCACGGCATGGGCCGCCTGCGAGCCCACGATCATGGCAATGGCAAACAGGCAAGCGCGGACTTGTTTCAATCGATCACTCCGCCGCCTGCAAGCCGCGCAGGGATTTCGCGGGCTTCGGCGCGCCGACCCGCAGCCTGCGGTCCGACAACGACAGCACGCCGCCGAGCGCCATCAGAATGGGACCCCACCAGATCAGCAGCACCATCGGCTTGTGATAGATGCGCACCGCGATCGCGCCATCGGCGGCGGTCTCGCCCAGCGAGACATAGAGCTGGCTGGCGCCGTTCGTCAGCAACGCGGCCTCGGTGGTCGAGGATCCACGCGCGGCGAAATTGCGCTTCGACGGCGTCATGTCGCTGAGCCGCCGGCCATCGCGGCTGACCGTGAACCGCGCCAGCATTTCGCTGAAATTCGGTCCCTTCCGCTGCGTCACGCCGTCGAGCTTCAACTCGTAGCCGGCGATTTTCGCGACGTCGTCCGACCGCATCGTTCCAATATATTCGCTGTTCCACGTGGTTTCGCAGACGATCCCGATCAGGGCGACGCCGACGCCGGCATGGGCGAACGCCGAGCCCCAGGTCGCGCGCGGCAGCCCCCACGCGCGCCGCCTGGCCGTGGCGAACGGCACCCGGAACAGGCCGGTACGCTCAGCGAGGTCGGTCAACGCACCCGCGATCACGAAGACGGCGAGCCCGATGGCCAGCGGCGCGAACGCATTGCCGCCGCGCGTCCACGCCCACAACATGGCGACCGCGAGCAGCGCGGCGATTCCGGCGGCGGTCAGCCGCTGCGCCGCGCCGAGCAGATCGCCGCGCTTCCACGCCAGCAGCGGCCCGAACGGCACCGCGATCATCAGGGGCAGGAACAGCGGACCGAAGGTCAGGTTGAAAAACGGCGCGCCGACCGAGATCTTGTCGCCGGTCAGGACTTCGAGCGCCAGCGGATACAGCGTCCCGATGAACACGGTCGCGCACGCCGCGGTCAGGAGCAGGTTGTTGAGCACCAGCGCGCCCTCGCGCGAAATCGGCGCGAACAGCCCGCCCTGCTTCAGTGACGACGCCCTGAAGGCATAGAGCGAAAGACTGCCGCCGATGAAGATGCACAGGATCAGCAGGATGAACACGCCGCGGGTCGGATCGGTCGCGAACGCATGCACCGATGTCAGCACGCCGGAGCGCACCAGGAAGGTGCCGAGCAGCGACAGCGAGAAGGTCAGGATCGACAGCAGGATGGTCCAGACCTTCAGGGCGTTGCGCTTTTCCATCACGACGGCGGAATGCAGGAGCGCGGTGCCCGCCAGCCACGGCATCAAAGAGGCGTTCTCGACCGGATCCCAGAACCACCAGCCGCCCCAGCCGAGTTCGTAATAGGCCCAGTACGAGCCCATCGCGATACCGAGCGTGAGGAAGATCCACGCCACCAGCGTCCAGGGCCGCACCCAGCGCGCCCACGCCGCGTCGATCCGGCCTTCGAGCAATGCAGCGACGGCGAACGAAAACGAGATCGAGAAGCCGACATAACCGTGAGAGAGCATCGGCGGATGCACCGCGAGGCCGATGTCCTGCAGCACCGGATTGAGGTCGCGGCCCTCGATCG
This sequence comes from Bradyrhizobium sp., assembly GCA_030681365.1. Classification (GTDB taxonomy): domain Bacteria; phylum Pseudomonadota; class Alphaproteobacteria; order Rhizobiales; family Xanthobacteraceae; genus Bradyrhizobium. Next base: position 201 of record JAUXWH010000156.1, on the reverse strand, counting down.
GCGGGTTGGCGATGCGCAGGAACGGGTTCGAGGTGAGCAGGATGAACAGATAGAACGCGCTGGTGATCCAGCCCTGTACCGCCAGCACATAGGCACGCAGCGACAGCGGCAGGTTGTTGCCGAAGGCTGCGACCAGGCCGCCGAACAGCGCCAGGATCAACACCCACAGCAGCATGGAGCCCTCATGATTGCCCCATACGC
>JAUXWH010000332.1 GCA_030681365.1 Bradyrhizobium sp. | reverse complement strand
CGAGGTCGCGAACTTGATGCTGTCATTGCCCTGCACCGGGCCGTTCGGCTCGAACCGGGTGAAGGTGAAGGCGTCGACATATTCCTCCAGCGGCACGCCATATTGCAGGCCGAGCGAAATCGCGATCGCGAAATTGTTGATGATGGAGCGGAGCGCCGCGCCTTCCTTGTGCATGTCGATGAAGATCTCGCCGATCCGGCCGTCGTCATATTCGCCGGTGCGCAAGTACACCTTATGCCCGCCGACCACGGCCTTCTGGGTGTAGCCCTTGCGGCGGTCCGGCATCTTTTCACGCTCGCGCATCACGACGATGCGCTCGACCAGGCGCTCCACGACCTTTTCCGAGAGCTGCGCGGTGCGCGCGGCCATCGGCTTCTCGTAGAACGCCTCGACGGCATCGTCTTCCTCGTCGTCGTCGCTGATCAGCTGCGAGTTCAGCGGCTGCGACAGTTTCGAGCCGTCGCGGTAGAGCGCGTTGGCCTTCAGCGCGAGTTTCCAGGAGAGCAGGTAGGCGGACTTGCAGTCCTCCACCGTGGCGTCGTTCGGCATATTGATGGTCTTGGAGATCGCGCCCGAGATGAACGGCTGCGACGCCGCCATCATGCGGATGTGGCTTTCCACCGAGAGATAGCGCTTGCCGATCTTGCCGCAGGGGTTGGCGCAGTCGAACACGCTGTAGTGCTCGGCCTTCAGATGCGGTGCGCCTTCCACCGTCATCGCGCCGCAGATGTGCACGTTGGCGGCCTCGATCTCACGCTTCGAGAAACCGACCGCGGCGAGCAGGTCAAAGCCAGGTGCTGCAATGACTTCCGGGGCGATCTTCAGGGTGTCGCGCAAGAACTCCTCACCGAAGGTCCACTTGTTGAAGGCGAACTTGATATCGAAGGCGGTGGGGAGGGCGGCTTCCACCTTCGCCAGAGCTTCGTCGGTGAACCCCTTGGCCTTCAAGGTGGAAACGTTGATGGCCGGCGCGTTGGAGAGCGAGCCGTGGCCGACGGCATAGGCCTCGATCTCCGCGATGTCGCTTTCGCGATATCCGAGCGCGCGCAGCGCCTCGGGCACGGCGCGGTTGATGATCTTCCAGTAGCCGCCGCCGGCGAGCTTCTTGAATTTCACGAGGGCAAAGTCGGGCTCGATGCCGGTGGTGTCGCAATCCATCACCAGGCCGATGGTGCCGGTCGGCGCCACCACGGTCGTTTGCGCGTTGCGGAAGCCATGCAGCTCGCCGAGTTCCAGCGCCTGGTCCCAGGCGAATTTGGCGCGCTCGACGATCTCGGTCTGCGGCACGCTGGCGTAATCCAGCGGCACCGGGTTGACCGCGAGGCCCTCATAGCCCCGCGATTCGCCATGGGCGGCGCGGCGGTGGTTGCGGATCACCCGCAGCATGTGGCCGGCGTTCTTCTTGTAGCCGGGGAACGGACCGAGTTCCTTGGCCATCTCCGCCGAGGTGGCGTAGCTGGTGCCGGTCATGATCGCGGAGAGCGCGCCGCACAGCGCGCGGCCTTCCTTGCTGTCGTAAGACAGCCCCATGGTCATCAAGAGGCCGCCGATATTGGCAAAGCCGAGACCGAGCGTGCGGAATTCGTAGGACAATTCCGCGATCGCCCTGGACGGGAACTGGGCCATCATCACGGAGATTTCGAGCACCACGGTCCAGAGCCGGCACAGATGCTCGTAACCCGCGACGTCGAACTGCTTCGTCGTCGTGTCGTAGAAGGTGATGAGGTTGGCCGACGCCAGGTTGCAGGCGGTGTCGTCCAGGAACATGTATTCCGAGCACGGATTGGAGGCGCGGATATCGCCCGACGCCTTGCAGGTGTGCCAGTCGTTCATGGTGGTGTTGAAGTGCAGGCCGGGATCGGCCGACGCCCAGGCGGCGTGACCGATTTTCTCCCAGAGGTCGCGCGCCTTCAGGGTCTTAGTGATCTTCTTGCTGGTGCGGCCGATCAGATTCCAGTCGCCGTCGGTTTCCACCGCGCGGAGGAAATCGTCCTTCAGCGAGACCGAGTTGTTGGAGTTCTGGCCGGAGACGGTGAGGTAGGCCTCGGAATCCCAGTCGGTGTCATAGATCGGGAAATCGATCTCCTTGTAGCCTTGTTTGGCGAACTGGATGACGCGCTTGATCATGGCGTCGGCCACCATGGCGCGGCGGGCCAGCTTGATCTCGCGGCGCAGCGCCGGGTTCTTCTCGGGATCGAAGCAATCGTCGCCGGAGCCCTCGCAATTGACGCAGGCCTTCAGCACGGCCTTCAGATGCCGCTGGTTCAGTTTCGAGCCGGTGACGAGCGCGGCGACCTTCTGCTCCTCCTTCACCTTCCAGTCGATATAGGCCTCGATATCGGGATGGTCGGCGTCGACCACCACCATCTTGGCGGCGCGCCGCGTGGTGCCGCCGGACTTGATCGCGCCGGCGGCGCGGTCGCCGATCTTGAGGAAGCTCATCAGGCCGGAGGAGCGGCCGCCGCCGGACAGGCGCTCGCCTTCGCCTCGCAGGCGGTAGATGTTGGAGCCGGTGCCGGAGCCGTATTTGAACAGGCGCGCCTCTCGCACCCACAGGTCCATGATGCCGCCCTCGTTGACGAGGTCGTCATTGACGCCCTGGATGAAGCTGGCATGCGGCTGCGGATGCTCGTAGGACGACTTTGATTTGGTCAGTTTCTGGGTGAAGGGATCGACGTAATAGTGGCCCTGGCCGGGGCCGTCGACGCCGTAGGCCCAGTGCAGGCCGGTGTTGAACCATTGCGGCGAATTCGGCGCGACCATCGGTTTGGCCAGCATGTAACGCAGCTCGTCGTTGAAGGTGCGGGCGTCTTCTTCGCTCGTGAAGTAGCCGCCCTTCCAGCCCCAATAGGTCCAGCAGCCGGAGAGCCGGTCGAACACCTGCTTGGCGGAGAGTTCGCTGACATAGCGCTCGGATTCGGGGAGGGTGGCCAGCGCCTCGGTGTCGGGCACCGAGCGCCACAGCCAGGACGGCACGGTCTCTTCCTCGACCTTCTTCAGGCGGGCGGCCACGCCGGCCTTGCGGAAATACTTCTGGGCGAGCACGTCGGAGGCGACCTGCGACCAGGACTCCGGCACCTCGACGTTTTCGAGGCGGAACACCACCGAGCCGTCGGGGTTGCGGATCTCGGATGTCGTCAATCTGAAATCAATGCCGGTGTACGGTGACTGGCCCTGGGTGGTGTTGCGTCGTTCGATTCGCATGATCGTGCCCCGTCTTTTTGTCTGTAACCGGATCGCGTTGCACCGCGCCGGGCGTCATTTCCTTGAGCGAACCCCTGAGCCCACGGTCGCCCGTGTCCAAACGTTCGCAGCTCAGCCGGTGGACCGGCCCTGTTCTCTTTTCAACGCCCCAACCCGAACCAGAGGGCCATTGTTGGCCCGTTTTTGTCGTCCCGAAAGCCCCGGATTTTAGGGCAAGCAAGCCCGTCACCCGTGCCTCAACCGGCGCTCGGAATGGTCGATTTGGAACCCTGTCAGGGAGCGTCCAGCGGGACTGAAAACCACCCGGCACCGAACGATCCAAAACTAGGCCGACTCCATCGCGCCCGTCAAGGATTAGTGCGAGTTCCTGAATCAAACACTAAATATGGTGCAAACTGGGGAAAACCAGGGGCCGCCAAGCCGCGCTGATGGAGCCAAGTATCAGTGAGTCCTCAGAGATTCCCAAGCAAAAATATTTCTCCCGAGCGTGCGGATTTCGAGTTCGCCCCGCTGTTCACAGGGCAACTATATTTTGTGCCCTCCGGGGCGTTTGGGGGTTGCTCCGGGGAGACTCACGTAACGCTACGGAAGTGAGGGCAGGCATGCCCGCCGGCGGATGGCTTGATGCCGGGATAAACGGCAAGGTGCCTGCGAATCGACCGGTTGCTCATCCCATGAATCTGCCAAATCCGAAGGCCGCGCGTGCGCCGATCACGCCGGCCGGCCTGATGTTCCTCGCCATCACCTCGGTGGGCTGGGGGTTCAACTGGCCGGTGACGAAATACCTGCTGGGCGAGCTGCCGCCGCTGACCATGCGCGGCACGACCGGCGTGATCGGGGCAGGGTTGCTGGCGGCGCTGGCGCTGTTGAGCGGCCAGAGCCTGCGCGTGCCGCGCGCGCTGTGGCCGCGGCTGGTGCTGGCCGCGATGCTCAACGTCGCGCTGTGGATGGCGCTGATGGGGCTGGCGCTGCTGTGGCTGCCGGCCAGCGAGGCCGCGCTGATCGCCTACACCATGCCGATCTGGGCCGCGATGCTGGCCTGGCCGGTGCTGGGCGAGCGGCCCAACCTGCTGCGGGTGATTTCGCTTGTCATGGCGTTCGCAGGCCTGGCCTCGATCATGGGCGGCAACGGGCTTGCGGCCAGCATGGAGAAGCTGCCGGGAATCATCATGGCGCTCGGCGGCGCGCTGGGTTTTGCGGTCGGCACCGTGATGGCGAAGAAGCTGCCGCTCAATCTGCCGCCATTGTCGGCGGCGGCCTGGCAGATCGGGATCGGCTGTTTTCCGGTCGCGGTCGTCGGCCTGCTGGTCGAGACCACCGACATCACCAGGCTCTCCAATCTTGGCTGGATCCTGCTGTTCTATTCCACGGTGATCCAGTTCTGCGTGGCCTATGTGGCCTGGTTCGCGGCATTGGCGCGGCTGCCGGCCTCGGTGGCGGCGATCGGCACCATGGCGGTGCCGGTGATCGGCGTCGCGGCCTCGGCGGTGGCGCTGGGCGAGCCGCTCGGCCTCGGCCAGATCGCCGCCCTGGTGTTCACGCTGGCCGGCGTCGTGCTGGCGACGCGGTCATGAGCGGTTTGCAAACGAGGCGCCCGGCGAAAACCATATCGCCACTCGGCCTGGTGTTCCTTGCAGTCACCTCGGTGGGGTGGGGCCTCAATTTCCCGATCATGAAGAACCTGCTCAGCGAATGGCCGCCGCTGTCGTCGCGCGGGCTGTGCGGCATCGTCGGCGCCGCGGCGCTGGCGCTGTTCGCGGTGGCGCGGCGGCAGAGCCTGGCCGTGCCGCGGCCGATGTGGTCGCGGCTGGTGCTGGTGTCGCTGCTGACGATCGGCGGCTGGGTCGCCTTCATGGGGATGGCCCTGGTCTGGCTCCCCGCCAGCGAGGCCGCGGTGCTCGCCATTTCGATTCCGGTGTGGGTGGCGCTCTTGGCCTGGCCGATCCTCGGCGAGCGGCTGTCGCTGCTGCGCGCGATCTCGCTGGCGGTGGCGCTCGCCGGCATCGCGGTCCTGATCGGCGGCAACGAAATCGAGGCCAGTTTTGTCAAGCTGCCGGGCTACCTGTGCGTGCTGGCGGGCGCGATCTGCGTCGCGCTCGGCACCGTGCTGACCAAGCATTTTCCGCTGGCGATGCCGCCACTGTCGCTGGCGGCCTGGCAGATCGGCATCGGCTGCCTGCCGATCGCGATCGTCGGCCTCGCGGTCGAACAGCCGCAGCTTTCGGCGCTGTCGTCGATCGGCTGGGCGTCGATGCTCTATATGACGCTGATCCAGTTTTGCCTGTGCTACGTCTGCTGGTTTGCAGCACTCGAGCGATTGCCGGCGGCGACCGCCTCGATCGGCACGCTGCTGGTGCCCGTGATCGGCGTGCTCTCGGCCGGCGCGATGCTGCACGAGCCGCTCGGCCTGCGCGAAATCACCGCGCTGGTGGTGACGCTCGGCGGCGTCACCATGGCGCTGCGCTCCTGAACGCAAAAGGATGGCGCACAAGGGATGCGCCGTCCGTTGGTCGAGACCCACTTGTCGCTGCGCGTTACCGATGCCCGGGCCGCATGAACGGGCGGTGCATGGGCTGAGGGCGCGGCCCGGGAGCGGTTTGGGTGCGAACCCATGGCCGCCTCGGCATCGAGGCCTGCGCGTCGATGCGCCGGTCCGGCAGCTGCGCGACCTTGACGCATTGGAACGAGGCGCTCGCCCTCTGAACCGGGGTCAGCCGGCCAGGGCAGGCGCAGGCGCCGGCCGTGACCTTGCCTCCGATACAGACAAGGCGTGGCGGTGTCACGCGCGGCGGCGGCGTCACGATGGTCGGGACCCGCGCCTCGTTCTGCGGCTTGCCGCTCGGCGGGTTGCGATTGTCGGGATTGGCGTTGCTCTGCGGCGGAGCGAAATCGCCATTGCAATGGATGGTGATGCTCTTCCATTTGGTCGACGGACCGAACGTGCCGCCCAGCACTTCGGCCTTGTATTGAACCGTCGTGGTCTGGGTGAAGTGCTCGACCTGGTTCCAGTCATCGCCGAACTTGCCGCCGCCGAGCGCCGACGCCTGCATCTGCCTGGCTTCGCCTGATATCGCGCCGCCATTGATCTGGCGCCACAGCTTGACGCTGACCGGGCCGGCCTTGTCGGTCGCAACCCGGGTCGTCACCTTCAACGGCTTGCACTGGGTGCCGCTCGGGCCGCGCTGCGAGGAGGCGGGGATTGCGAAAGTCGTGAGAAACAGGTCGATGCCGGTCGCCGTCACCTTGGTGCGATGCGGATCCGGATCGGGATTGCGGTCCGCCGTCTGCCGCGGCGGCCCGAGGCAGTCCACGCTGATGTCGAACGTATCATGACGGGTGACATCGCCGCCGTTGAACCCCCCGTTGACCTCCAAAGGATGGAAATTGTCCTCGTCGGTGGCCTTTCGGGTGTTGGCGGAAAACGTCGCGTCGATCGTCAACTTGAAGCTGTGAGCTTCGGTCGCCGGCCTGACGTTGCAGCCATTCATGATCAGGTCGCGATAGCTGGTGGCGCCGGAACGGGTTTCGAGCAGCTTTTCGACCGGGAAGGAGAGGCTGCGATTCACGTCGTAGTCCCGTTGCAGCGGCTCTTCGTACAGGATTCTCCGATTGGATCCGCATCCGGTGCCGTTGCAGTCGCCGAGCCAGACGCCGACCCGCTCCACATAGCCGGGCCATCGGGTATCCACCTTCAGCCGGGCGTCGAAACCGACGCTCCCGGGCAGGACATGCGTCCACTTTTCGCCATCGTTCGCCACCGTGACGATCGCGGCGAAGAAAGTGGATTGGGCATCGAAAACGGCCTCCTTGATGCGAGCGTCCTCGGCGTGCGCGAGCGTGCCGAGCGAACAGGCGGCAACCAAGGCGGTCATGGCGCCCGCGAGTAACGCGCGGGCGCGCTGACGGCGGGTTGAATATACAATCTGGGTCATGAGCGTCCCTCCTGAGGGGTTGGCACGCAATAGCGCGATGCTGGCGATCGGTTGGCACAGCAGACCGGCGGGTTCAGGAAGATGCCCTAATGTCAATAAATTAGGCGGTGAGCGCATAACACTGTTCGCTGCCGGCCCATCGCACGGATGCGCCGTGTTGTCGCAACGTTGAACGAAGGGGACGGCTGGCCTGACCTAACGACCATCTGCCGATGCCGGCAGCCTTCTGCGGCAATGATGCCCCCATCGGTTTGCACAAGGTGCCGCCCATGAGCGCAACGCCAGATTCGTCCATCCGCGTATCAAGCGGTCCGCTGCCGGCGGGCAAGGTCGTGCGTGGCCGCCAGGGTTTCATGAAGCTGAACATGGAGCTCGACGTCGTCAACCGTTCGACCGACGGCCGGCCGGTGTCGGTGGTTGCCAGGAGCTTCGGCGCGGTTGGCGCCGGCTTCATCGACGGCACGCCCTCGACCTTTTCGCGAAAGCCCGCGCACATGGCGGACGGGCGCGATCTGATCTCGATCAACATCAGCTGCGGCGGCCGCTTCCGGGTGGAAGGCGTGCGCGGCCTCGACCGCTACGAGCGGCATGGCGCGGTCATTCTCGAAAGCCGTCGCCCCAGTTCTCTGCATTCGCTCGATGACAGCCAAGTCTGGACCATCTGCATGGAGCGCGCGCCGATCGAGCCGCTGCTTGCCGGCGTCAGGGAGCCGGTACAGCGCTGCGTCGGCGGCGACAATGTCGGCATCCGTCTGCTGGAAGGCTATCTCGCCACGCTGTTCTCGCTCGAACAGGACTGCGACCTCACGCTCGCGACGTTGCACATCCGCGATCTCGCGCTCCATGCGCTCGGCGTTCGCGGCGACGCGCAGGCGCTGGTGCGCGAGCGGGGCGTACAGGCGGCGCGGCAGAGCGTGGCGCTGGCGGCAATCGCATCCCGCGCCGGTGAGCCCGGTCTCGGCCCGACGCAGGTCGCGGGGCAACTCGGCATTTCGGAGCGCTATCTGCACCGGCTGCTGGAATCCACCGGGCGCAGCTTCGCCCAACATTTGCTTGACCATCGGCTCGAACGCGCCGCCACGATGCTGCGCGCGCCGGACTGCACCCGTCTCAAGATCGCCGAGATTGCATTGCGGGCGGGATTTTCAGACATCTCCCATTTCAACCGCAGCTTCCGGCGCCGGTTTGGCGATACGCCTCATGGCGTACGCGTACGTGCCGTCCGACGCCAAGCCTGTTCCTGAGCTGGACTGCTGGTGCCGCAAACGAAAAAGGACAGCGCACCCGGGGGTGCGCTGTCCTCAACTTCAGCCGATTCGCGCCGCTTTACGGGCAGGCGTGCCGCAGACCATCATAACCGAGATAGGTGCCGCTTCGCACGTCGTAGGATTTGAAGCGCCGCTTGCAGTACTCGATGGCATCGCCATCGGGCGCAATGGCGACGAGCGGCTCCTCGTAATACCCGTCATCGTAATAGCCGTAGCCGTAGGGGGCGCCGTAATAGCCGTAGCTGGACCCCAGCGCGCCGCCGATGATGAGGCCGGTACCGAAGCCGCCGTAGCGGCGGTGATGGCGATAACCATGGCGGCCCTGCCAGTGTCCACCGCCGCTATAACGTGGTCCGCCGGTGCCGATAGCTCCGCCATAGCGCGGTCCGCCACCGCCGATAGCTCCGCCGGTGAAACTGCGGCCGCCACCAGGCGTCACGCCCACACCGCCGCCGCCGCCGAATCCACCGCCGCCGATAGCTGCGCCGCCGCCGGCCCGCATACCTCCGCCGCCGCCGATGGCCATTCCTCCGCCACCGCCGCGACCGCCGCCGCCAACTGCGGCTCCACCGCCGCCACCGCCACCGGCGCGCGCGCCGATGTTCTGGGCGGAGCTCTCGGTGGGCGCCGCGAGGGGCAACATCAGGGCCATCACAGCGGCCGCACTCAAAACTTTAAGACTGGTCATTTTCGGCTCCATTCACGGGACGCGTCTAAAACCCTCTGAGGGGGTGGACGTTCCCGAGCCCCGCACCAATTGTGCGTGGCCAAGCCTGTCAGGCCGGAACTGTACGCCGAATGAACAAATTGCAGCGATTTCGCGGCCTTGGATCACCAATAATTGTCGGCCGTGTGATCCCTGCTAATGGCACCTGCCACGGGCGGACTCAACTGGACAATCCGGCCCGCCGATGGCATCAGGAACGCAGGCGTTCTCGAACCGGCCTCGCGCATGAAACTGTTTTTTCTGAAACTCTTCACCTGGTGGAACGGCCAGACCTTTGGCACGCAATTGTGGACCTGGCGGTTCGGCGAGCTGGTCGGCAAGGACGAGCAGGGCAATCTCTATTACCGTACCAAGGGCGGCGCGATCGATCCCTCGCTCGGTTTCCAGCGGCGCTGGGTGATCTATAACGGCTATGCCGAGGCGACCCGGGTGCCGCCGTCCTGGCACGGCTGGCTGCATCACACCGTCGACGTCGCGCCGACCGAAGAGAGCTACAGCCCGCGCGAATGGGAAAAGCCGCACGTCCCCAACATGACCGGTACTCCGGCGGCCTATCGTCCCTCCGGCTCGACCCTGGCCAGCGGCCGCCGTCCCAAGGCGACCGGCGATTATCAGCCCTGGACGCCGGGCAACTGAAAATCGGATTTGGTCATTTCCGGGATGCGCCACTTGAGCGCAGGCTTGGACGCGCATCGCGGAATGACGTGTCGGCCTGTGAATAACGGGAACAGCGGGGACATTTCTCGCCGAATGATTGTCCTCACGGCGTGACCGCGTTTCAATGGCACATCTTACGGAGATGGGAGACCATCGCGTCGGTTCGGGCAACAGTTCGCGACTGCCCCGATATGCAGCGGCTGCCGATCAGGATGTGGCTGGGAGATAGGCCCCCGGCGCTGAGATCCTGAGATCGCCCGTCAATGTGGAGCTGCCGTAGGAAAGGAAAGGCCGTCCGGGAAACCGGGCGGCCTTTTTCTTTTTGCGGGTCGCGTGACGGCGTGGGAACCCGGTGCGATCCCGACGCGTTAGCAGCCAGACGGTCAAATAGCGGAAAGGCGACCACCGATGACAAGCAACAGCCGTGCGCGGGTGCGCGTTGCCGCTCTGATTTTTTTGATGGTCAATGCCGTTATCTTCGGTGTCGGCATTGTTGCTGTCCTGAGCATCCCGGCGCTGGCCGCGCAGGCGTCCTTCTGGATTCCGGTCGTGGTGCTGGCGAGCTTTCTGCTCTCGCCGCCACTATCCTGGATTCTGGCGCCGACGATGATGCTGCGCTTCATGCGCGCGCACCACTTCGTTCAAGCCCATCCCCATCGCACTTCGTAGCCCGGACAGAGCCAGACGGGCCGGCGCGGAACGCTCCGTCCTATGGCGCACCCGGGAACGGATGAGTGGCCGGCCCCGGGCATGATCCGGGCGGCTAAGCGACGGACCTCATTCTTGCGCCGCGAGCCGTGCGCCGGCGCGGCCGATCATTTCGCCGCGGCGCGCTTGCGAGGCTGCGATCTTGTCCTTCATTAAGGCGACGATTTCCGGCGGTGCGGTATCGGGCGAGCCGGAGTTGAACGGCGGCGCCGGGTTGTATTCGAGCCGCAACTGGATCGCCTCCGCGGTGCGTCGATCGACCAGTAGCGACACCAGCGTCAGCGCGAAATCGATGCCCGCGGTGACGCCGCCGCCGGTGACGCGGTTGCGGTCGACGCAGACCCGCGTCCGTGTTGGGATCGCGCCGAACGCGGAGAGGAAATCCATCGCGGTCCAGTGCGTCGCTGCGCGGTAACCCTGCAGCAGCCCGGCGGCGCCCAGCACCAGCGATCCCGTGCACACCGAGGTGACGTATTTTGCGGCCTTGGCCTGCCGGCGCAGGAAAGCCAGCATTTCCTCGTCATTGATCATGTCGTCGGTGCCGAGCCCGCCGGGCACGCAGATCACGTCGAGCTGCGGGCAATCCGCGAAGCTGACGGTCGGCGTGATCGTCAGCACGGAATCGCTGGCGACCGGCTCGAGCCGCTTCCAGATCAGGTGTACCTGCGCACCGGGCACGCTGGAGAATACCTGCAGCGGCCCGGTGAAATCGAGCTGGGTCACCTTAGGAAACAACACGATCCCGATCTGAAGCGGCGCGGACATGAGGGAGCCTCCGAAGATGAGTTGACCGCCCTCAGAATGCCAATTGCGCCCGATGTCCGAAATGGCATTTTTCCCTCATTTACTGCCATTTCCATCGACGGCGGCGCGACCGTGACGGCTCAGTACTTCGCCGCGACCGGCCCATTGAAACTGTAATTCAGCCCCGCCCGGACGACGTGGATGCGATTGGAAAAGTTGGCATCGATAGCTGTGGTCCCGAAGACCGGACTGTTGACGATGGACGCTCTCCTGGACTTGCCGGCGCGCAACCGGCACCGCGGCACTTGACCGGTCCGGATTGTCCGTAAATGATGTTTCCCTTATTTACGGACAGCGAGGCCCGTCATGATCGGCATACTGATATTTCCGGATTTCCAGTTGCTGGACGCCGCCGGGCCGATATCGGCGTTCGAGATCGCCGCCCGTTTCGCCGGCCAGCCGCCATCGATCAAGGTTCTGGCGGTGACGCCCGGTCCGGTCCGCAGCTCATCCGGCGTCGAGATGCTGGCGCGCGGCCTCAAACCATCGGCCGCGATCACCACGCTGGTCGTGGCCGGCGGCGAGGGCGTGCGGCAGGCGGCGACCTGCGCGAAAACGTTGGCTTTCGTGCGCGGACTTGCAAAGCGCGGCATTCGTGTCGCCAGCGTCTGCTCCGGCGCCTATATCCTGGCCGAGGCAGGCTTGCTCGACGGCCGCCGCGCCACCACGCACTGGCAGCGCACCCGGCATTTTGTGAAGGCCTATCCCAAAGTGAAACTGGAGCCGGACCGGATCTTCGTCCGCGACGGCAACATCTGGAGTTCGGCTGGGATCAGCGCCGGCATCGATCTGGCGCTGGCGATGGCGGCGGAGGATTTTGGCGACGAGATCGCGCAGCAGGCCGCGCGTCAGCTCGTGCTCTATCATCGCCGCAGCGGCGGCCAGTCGCAATTCTCCTCGCTGCTGGAATTGAAGGCGCCGGCGGGCCGCTTCGCACCCTTGCTGGCCTGGGCGCGCGAGCATCTCGACGCGCCGCTGACGGTGGAGGACATGGCCGAGCAGGCCGGCATGAGTTCGCGGCATTTTGCCCGCGCCTTCATCGCGGAGACCGGGACCACGCCGTCGAAAGCGGTGGAGCGCCTGCGCATCGAGGTGGCGCGCCAGCGCGTGCAATCCTCCTCCGAGGCGATCGAGCGCGTCGCCGAGACCACCGGCTTCCGCGACCCCGAGCGGATGCGCCGCGCCTTCATCCGCGCCTTCGGCCAGCCGCCGCAATCGCTGCGCCGCGCGGCGCGGGCGGGGTAGGCGCTGGCTAACCCAGCGCCTTCAGCCACGCGCCGATCTCGCTGGCGGCGACATTGGCCTGTTGCAGCAATTTGCCCATGGTGAAGAAGCCGTGGAACTGGCCTGGAAAATGCCGGTAGGTGACCGCCACGCCGGCTTCCTTCAGCCGCGCGGCGTATTCGTCGCCTTCGTCGCGCAGCGGATCGGCGCCGGCAGTCAGTACATAGGCCGGCGGCAAGCCCACCAGCGTCGTGGCACGCGCCGGCGAGGCGCGCCAGTCGTGCACGTCGGCGGCGCCGTTCAGATAGTGATCGCGAAACCATTTGATCACGGAATGCGTCAGCAGCAGGCTGGTCTCCGGCTCGCTGTGCGAGGGATGCGTCATCGCGAAATCGGTGGCGGGATAGATCAGCACCTGGCCCGCGAGCGCGGGGCCGTCGCCGTCGCGCGCCGATATCGCGACGACAGCGGCGAGGTTGCCGCCGGCGCTGTCGCCGCCGACGCTCAGGCGTGAAGCGTCGATGCCGAGCTGTCTGGCGTTTTCGGCGATCCATTTGGTCGCGGCGATGGAATCATCGACCGCGGCGGGAAATTTGTGTTCGGGCGCGAGGCGGTAATCGACCGATATCACGATCAGCCGGCCTTCGTCGGCCAGCTTGCGGCATACCACGTCATGGGAATCCAGATCGCCGATCACCCAGCCGCCGCCGTGAAAGAACACCAGCGCCGGCGCGAGGCCATCTGCCTGCCGCGGATTCTTCGGCGTGTAGATGCGCGCGGGGATCGATCCGTGCGGCGCGGGGATCGACAGCGGTTTCACCGATTCGAGTTCGGGCGGTTCCGGGTTGGAGACGACGCGGCCGGCCAGATAGAGCTCGCGTGCGACGGTGTGCCCGACCGTCTCGTAAGGCGGCCGTCCGGCCTTCTGGAAGGCCTTGAAGACGGCGGCGGCATCGGGATCAAGAATAGCGGGCATGGAGGAGGACCTTCTGATGTTTTTGATATTGTCATTCCGGGGCGATGCGCCAGCATCGAACCCGGAATCTCGCGCGAATAATCTCTGGATTCCGGGTTCGCAGGCTTCGCGCGCGCCCCGGAATGACGAACTTCAGGCGGCGGTTCGTCCGCCATCGACGGTGTAGGACGAGCCCGAAACGTAGCTCGCTTCGTCGGATGCGAGGAACGCGACGATGGAGGCGACTTCGGAGGCCTGTCCGAGCCGCCGCGCCGGAATCCGGTCGACGATCTTGTCTTCGGGGGGCGGCGTGTTGCCGGGATTTCGGCCCTGCAGGATGGTGGAGAGCATGCGGCTGTCGATCAGGCCCGGGCAGACGCAATTGACGCGCACGCCGGTGCCGGTGCATTCCCATGCCGCGGTCTTGGTGAGCCCGATCACCGCATGCTTGCTGGCGCTGTAGACCGCGATGTACGGCGATCCCATCAGGCCTGCGATCGACGCGGTGTTGATGATGCTGCCCTTGTTCTGCTTCAGCATCACGGGGAGCACGTGCTTCATCCCGAGGAACACTCCGACCACGTTGACGTCGAGCACGCGGCGGAACATCTCGAGCGAATAGTCCGTGATCGGCTTGATGTCGCCCTCGATGCCGGCGTTGTTATAGAAGGCGTCGATGGTGCCGAATGTGTCGACCGCGGCGCGGACGTAACCGGCGACCTCATCCTCATCGGTGACGTCGGCGGCCACCGCCAGCGCTTGCGCCGAGGCCGGCAGGTCCCTGATCGCTTCCTTGAGGTCCTGTTCCCGGCGGTCCACCGCGACGAGGCGGGCGCCGCGTTCGGCCAAGAGCCGCATGGTCGCGGTGCCGATGACGCCGGCAGCCCCGGTGACCAGGGCGACCCGGCCGTCGAGGCGAATTCGATCGATCATGTCTGGTGTTTCCCCTGTTGCTCCGGTTGTCCCGGATGTCCTGTGGTTCGGCGCGGTGTGCCCGCGCGAGCCTTGATCGGGCAGGACTATTTCATTTGTGGCGGGGGCTGACCAGTAGGCGGGGCAGGGGCAAACCGCCCTTTCCCCGCCGTATTCACCGTGTTAACCGGTGATCCTGCGAGCGGCGGATAAGTCTGTACAATGTCGCAAGCCCGAATCGCCTTTTAAAGCCGCGAGATGTTTCGAACCATTGTCCTGACAGGTATCGCGGCCTTCGTGGCCGCCACGACGATCTCGTTTGCGCCGCCGGCGCACGCGCAGATCGGCAATATCTTTTCCGATCCGCCGCCGCGCCCGCCGGGGGCCGTTCCGCGCGGCAGGGAGCAGCCGCTGTTCGACGACGACGAGGAGGAGGTGCCGGAACTGCCGAGGGGCCGCCTGCTGCCGACGCCCAACCGTCCGCCGCCGGGACAGGGGGTGCCGCCGCCGGGGGCGGTGCAGTCGCAGCCGCTGGCGCCGCCGCCCGGCACCACCGTCATTCCGCAAAACACCCCGCCCGGCATCGCCGTCGCGCCGCCGCAACCCGGCTCGCGCCAGCCCCCCAAGGGCGCTGGGGTGGGTGGCGCTGCCGTGCCACAGGCGCCGGCCAGCCTGCAGCCCGGCGACGAGGTGGTCTCCGAACCGCCGGCGACGAAGATCGTGAACAAGAAGGCGACCTTTTCCGGGTTGGACAAGATCACCGGGCGCATCATCAATTTCGACGAGGATATCGGCGAAACGGTCCAGTTCGGCGCGCTTCGGGTCAAGACCAGTGCCTGTTACACCCGCCCGGCGACCGAGGCCGCCAACACCGACGCCTTTGTCGAGGTCGACGAGATCACGCTGCAAGGCGAGGTCAAGCGGATCTTTTCCGGCTGGATGTTTGCGGCGAGCCCGGGCCTGCACGGCGTCGAGCATCCGATCTACGATATCTGGCTGACCGACTGCAAAGGCCCGGAAACCACCATCGTCACCGCCGCGCCCGAGCCGCCGAAACCGCCGCCGCCCGCCCAGAAACGCGCGCCGCCGAAGCAGCAGGTCCAGCGTTCGGCGCCGCCGCCACGGCCGCAATTTCAGGAGCCGCCGCCTCCGCCGCAGCAACAGCAGCAGCCCGGCGGCCTGTTCGGGATTTTCAGGTAGCGACGCCGTTCCCCGGACGCAACGCAACGCCGCTATGGCGGTGCGTTGCTGATCCCGGATCCATCTCTTGCCTCGTGCAAATCTGGGTCCCGGCTCTGCGGAGCAGCGTTACACGCTGCGCCGCGTCCGGGACACGAAACCTCACCCGCGCGCCGCAATGATCTGCAGCGCCCGCGCGCCGCTGACGGGGGCATCGACCGGCAATCTCGCGAAATCGGCAGGCGCGCCCTTGATCGCCTTGTCGAGCAGCGCGGTGTAGCGCCGCCTGGGTATCTCGACCGCGCCGAAACTGCGCAGATGCTCGGTGACATACTGGGTGTCGAGCAGTTCGAAGCCGCCTGCGATCAGCCGCGCCACCAGATGCACGAGCGCCACCTTGGAGGCGTCGCGGGCGCGGTGGAACATGCTCTCGCCGAAGAACGCTCGGCCGAGGCTGACGCCGTACAGGCCGCCGACGAGGTCGTCATTCTGCCAGACCTCGACGCTGTGGCAGTGGCCGAGCCGGTGCAAACCCAGATAAAGATCGCGGATCCGCTTGTTGATCCAGGTGTCGTCGCGGCCGGGCTGCGGCGCGGCGCAGCCCGCGATCACCGCCTTGAAGGCGGTGTCGACCGTGACGGTGAAGGCGTCGGAGCGCACGGTGCGCGCCAGCCGCGAGGCGATGCGAAAGCCGTCGAGCGGAATCACGCCGCGCATTTCCGGCTCGACCCAGAACAGGGTCGGGTCGTCGGCGCTTTCGGCCATCGGAAAGATGCCGCAGGCATAGGCGCGCAGCAGCACTTCGGGCGTGATGTCGGAAGAGGCGGAATCGCGCGATACCATGGCCGGCAGGATAGCAGTTTCGGGGCAGTTGGGACTAGCTCGCCGCCGTGCAGCCGGGTTTTTTGGTTGACGGCGGCGTCAGGAATACATCGAACCGCTGCCTGATGATGGCGCAGCACTTGCGCGATGTCCGTGCGAGGCCGGCGAAGCGGCTGGCCTGCCGGTCGCGGCGTATCGAATTGACCACTCTTGCCGCCGCATGGGCCTCGGGGAACTTACTTGCAGACAGCAACGTTCTCTGCTGGAGCGCCGCGCTTTCATGCCGAAATCGCGCATGCTTTAACTGGAGTACACCATGAACATTTTCTCCATCATCGGCGTAATCGTCGTGGTTCTCCTTGTCGCCGGCTTTTTCGGACTCCGTTGAGCAACTCTTCGGATTGCATTGGTCGGCGGAGCGTTCAGTTCAGATGACTTAGCGCGTCTTCGGTTGCAATCCGCCCGTGTGCATCGATTGCAGGAGAGGGTCCCGGCTGCGGAGTTTTGCCGCTTCCCGATGGTCTGGGACAGCAGCGAAGCGATGCGCTCGGGAAGGCCGGACGGCTGAGCATCGCCGCCGGGATGCAGCGCCGGTTGTCGACAAAGTGAGACCGTCCCCGCCGGGAAAGTTGGCGATAGCGGAACAAATCATCTGCGGATGCAATTAGCCTACTCCAGGGAGAAGTCCGAGATGTACCGCACCAAACCGCATACCGTTCGAAACAAGATTGACCTGTCTGATCCCAGCCAGGTTCGATCCCTGAAGAAACGGCTCGGCATATCCGCTGGCGATTTGCAGCACGCCGTCGCGAAGGTGGGCAACTCGATCGCCGCGGTGAGCAAGGAACTTCAAAAGGCCACACCTGCAACAGATGCGATGGCGGTCCGAACCGCCGGGCCATCACGACCGAAGGCGAGAGTGGCCACGGTGGTGGCCTAGTGCAGTTCGGTGCGCATGAAACTATTTTGAATAGTGAGCAATAGTGACCACCAGACTACTGAAGCCGGAGCGCAAGAAGGCTCCATCACCGCCCCTCATAGGCAGTTATCGGTGACTGAGAGTGTCGAGCTCTCGCCTGATCGAGGCGAGCATCATGCCATCCACGCATCTCCATCCCGTGTACTGCTGCGCCGAAATCGGAATCCTGGCGTGCTCCAAATGCGGCAATCCGATGAGGCTGTCTCAAATCGAATCGGCCGCACCCGGCTACGATGTACGCACTTATGAATGCGCGAAGTGCGATTCCAGCGAGCGCTTTTCGGTCGTGATCTAAGCGCCACGACTTTACTGAGCTTGATGTACAAGCGCCGGGAAAAAGCTTCAGGAACTTTGTGAGAGACGGACAGTTGGCCTCTCACAGGAGATTTCAGTGCATAAAGATGGAAAACAAATAGTCGAGACGGCGGTCGAGGCGAGAGGCGGTCGTTTGGGACGGCCGGTTCTGCTGGTACTGCTCGTCAGCTGCATTCTGGCAGTGGCCGCACTTATTTTTACATATTCAGGCACGTGAAATTCTCGACGCGTCTCGTCAGGGAGGCTTTCTATGGATTTGATCCTTATCGTACTGCTCGTGGTGCTGCTGTTTGGCGGCGGCGGATATTGGGGTCGCCGTAGAGGTCATTGGTAAGGTCCCGACACGGCGGCGACCACAGAGAAAACGCGCCTCGGGCAACGCAGGTGTCGGGCATTTTTGCGATGAGCGGCTAGCTTGCCGCCGCGCAGCCGGGTTTTGCCGCGGGCTTGCTGATGCGGCGAAACCGGAGCACGATCCTTGTGCCGGCGTGAGCAGGATCGCGCTCGACGCCGGCTTCGAGTTTCGAGGCCATCGCGGAGACGATGCGCTGGCCCATGCCGGTGGAGCGCGGGTCGGTCTTGACGTTGAGGCCGACGCCATCGTCGGCAATCGCCAGTTCGAGATCGTCGCCTGATGCGTCGAGGGTGACGTGGATCGGCCCGGCGCCATCGGGGTAGGCGTATTTCACCGCGTTCATGACCAGCTCGTTGACGATGATGCCGATCGCCACCGCGCGGTCGGGGTCGATCTCGACCGGTTCGGCCTTCAAGGTCAGCCGTGACATCTTGTTGCCTTCGGCCGAGCGCCGGAGGTCCTCGAGCAGGGCCTCGAGATACTGGTTCAGCAGCACGCTTTTCAGGTCGTGCGAGGTGTAGAGCCGGCGGTGCACCTGCGCCACCGCGGCGACCCGCCCCATCGCATTGGTCAGCGCCGCCTTGACGTCGTCCTGGGTGGCCGAATTGGCCTGCAGGTGCAACAGCGAGGCGATGATCTGCAAGCTGTTGCCGACGCGGTGGTTGACCTCGCGCAGCAGCACCTCGCGCTCGGCGGCGAGCGCGGCATAGCGATCGCGCGAGGCGTGGACCTCGGCCTCGGCCTCGTCGCGGGCCTTGCGCACCATCGCCTGCCGGATGGCGCTGTCGACGGCGACATGGAGCAGGGGGATGAAATCGCCCTGGACGTCCTTGACCAGGTAGTCGACAGCGCCGGCTTTCAGCGCGGTGACGGCGATCGCGGAATCCTGCGACGCGGTGACGAACACCACCGGCGGCGCATTCGGGATCGCCAAAATCCGCTCCAGCGTCTCGATGCCGTCGAGGCCGGGCATGTACTGGTCGAGTGCGATGACGTCGATGCCGCCCTGCTGCAGCCGCTCCAGCCCCTCGGCGCCGCCAATCGCATGCACCACCTTGACGCCGAGCCGCGTCAGGCCGCGGTCGACCAGCCGGGCCAGCGCCATGTCGTCGTCGATGTAAAGCAGCGTGGGCATGGGCGCATTCATGTGGCGGCGGGGGGGACCTGAATGACAGAGAAGAACAGTCCGAGCTGGCGAATGGCGTTGGCGAAGCTTTCGTAGTTCACGGGCTTGGTGATGTAGACGTTGGCGCCGAGTTCGTAGCAGCGCTTGATCTCCTGGGAATCATCCGTGGTGGTGAGCACCACGACCGGCGCGCATTTGAGATAGGCGTTTTCCTTGACCCGCCGCAGGATATCGATACCGGTCATATCGGGCAAATTCAGATCGAGCAGGATCAGGAGTGCGTTGCCCTTGTGCGCGAGGCCGCTGCCGTCGCTGCCGAACAGGTACTTCACCGCATCTGTACCGTTGGTGAACGGCACAATGTCGTTGTTGACCCCGGAGCGGCGGATATTGCGCTCGATCAGACGGGCATGTCCCTCGTCGTCCTCGATCATGATGATGGTGACTGGATTGCTCATGAATCTCTGTTCCGGTTGGTGGTAGCCCAGCGAATGGGCAGCGTGATGGTGAAGGTACTGCCGTGGTTGAGTTCCGACGATACCGACATGGTTCCCCCGAGCCGCCGCACCAGGGCCCTGACGTGGGCGAGCCCGATGCCCTGGCCGGGCTTGTCCTGGGTGCCGGCGCGGCGAAACAGGTCGAAAATCCGCTGGTGGTCCTTGGGATCGATGCCGCGACCGTTGTCGGAGATCTCGAAAATCGCAAAACCGAGCTTGGTCCGGCCCCGGACATGGATCTCGCCGGGTACTCCCGGCTTGAGATACTTTAGTGCGTTGTCGATCAGATTGGAGAAAATCTGTTCCATTGCGAGGCGGTCGCTGACGATGTCGGGCAGCGGTTCGACGTGGATGGCGGCCTCGGCCTCCGCGGCCTGATGCGCCACGGTGCTCACGATGGCTTCGATCAGTTCGCGGGTGTCGATCCGAACCGGCTCGAACTCGCGCCGCCCCTCGCGGGTCAGGTTGAGGATCGCCGTGATCAGGCGGTCCATCTTGGCGATCGACGATTTGATGAAGGCGAGCGCCTCGGAAAAATCCTGCGAGAGCTGCTGGTCGGTGCCTTCGAGGA
>JAUXWH010000331.1 GCA_030681365.1 Bradyrhizobium sp. | reverse complement strand
TCGCGTGTCGATCGCCGTTCGGTCCGCATCCGCCTCACCGCGCAGGGCCAGGAAATCCGCAAGATCGTCGACGCGCTCTATCAGAAGCACGTCAAGACGGTGGAGCAGGTCGGCGGCATTTCGAACGAGGAATTCGCTACCCTGAACAAGTCGCTGCACCGGCTCGAGCGGTTCTGGACCGACCAGATCCTGTATCGGCTCTGAGACCTGTTCGACTGCGAAATCAGGCCAAGCCGGCATCCCAGAAGACCGGCGGCAACTAGGTCAGAGACTTCCCCAAGCGCATCGGCCCGGATTACCGGACCGGTGCGTTTTGTTTTTGCGGGAGTTTTTGGCGCCGGGTGACGCAGGTTTCCCGAAATGGAACTTTTCCCTGCTACCGGGCTTATCCATTCGCCTCGGAGGACAAGCTATGCTGGTGGAGCGCGGATTGCAGGTGATGAATGTGGAGGTGGTCGGCGATGCCTATGCCATCGCCGCCAACTATCTGCGCCGCTCCGGCGCGATCCCCGACACGCTCGCCACCAACGACCGGCTGCTGGAGATCATCGTGCAGATGTTCCAGCGCGGCGAATTCAACCGGCTTCGCCTCGCCAACAAGGCGATCGCGAAATTCGAGGCCAGCGAACTCGTTCGATCGTAACCCCTGAGGATTGCATGGAACCCGCCATCGACCGCATCATGATGACCTACGATCTCCTGGTGAACCGCTCCGCCGCCGCCAGCGCCGAAGCGCGCGCCAAGGTGACGGAATATCTCGCGACGCTGGTGGAAGCCGGCGAGAAGGATACGCACCGCCTGACCGTGTGCGGGCTGACTTACTTGCGCGAGCTCGACGGCTCGACCGATCCGGTAAAGGCGGGGTTTACGGGGATGTAGCGGGCGCGCTGCAGCCACCGACAGCTGTCTGCGTTGCTGACATTGCACAGAGCCGATACACCTCGGGGAATAATCAGCCCGAGGAACCCCCATGCTCACCCTGCATCACCTCAACGACTCCCGCTCGCAACGGATCCTGTGGCTGCTGGAAGAACTTGGGCTGCCCTATGAGATCAAGCGCTATCAGCGCGACGCCACGACGCGGCTGGCGCCGCCGGACTTGACCGCGGTGCATCCGCTCGGCAAATCGCCCGTTATCACCGACGGCGGCATCACCATCGCGGAGTCCGGCGCAATCGTCGACTATCTCATCCGAACCTACGGGAAGGGTGCGATGATGCCCGCGCCCGGCAGCGCCGATTACGAATCCTACAATGAGTGGCTGCATTACTCTGAAGGTTCGGCGATGCTGCCGCTGATGCTGAACCTGTATGTCTCCAGGCTGAAGGAGGCCGGCGCGCCCCTGCATCCGCGGATCGACAGCGAGCTGAAAAACCATCTCGGCTATGTCGACGGCGCGCTGAAGGGCAGGGAATTTTTCGTCGGCAATTCGCTGACCGGCGCCGACATCCAGATGAGCTTTGTCGGCGAAATGGCCAAGATTTTCGACAAGCTCACGCCGTATCCGAACCTCGCGGCGTGGCTGGCGCGGATACACGCGCGGCCGGCATTCCAGCGCTCGGTCGAGAAGGGCGGGGCGTACCGGTTTGCGACGTAGGCTCTCTCGTCGTTCGGCGCACGCCGGAACCCATACGGCGTGTCCTCTCGTTGAGGCACGGTGTCTAACACCTTCTCCCTGGCCGCGGGCGGCACGGCGTATGGGCCCCGGCTCAAGGCCGGGGCGACAGCCGGGGGAGGGCCCGGCCGGGGAGGGCCTAGCCACCCCATCCCCCCACCATATCTTGCATAAATATCAGCCATGTACCGCAACCGCTTGGCCGCCGCCGCTTGATATGGTATCCCGCCAGCGCCGCTTTCGATCGCCACACGTGACCGGCCGCACCTCAGCTAACAGGTTGCGGCGGTGGAGATATTTCGCCGATGAGCTCTTCCGCCACCAGCCCCAAGTCCGCTTCCGCGCCCGACTCGTTCTTTACCGCGACCCTGGAGCAGGCCGATCCCGAGATCGCCGCCGCCATCAAGGGCGAACTCGGTCGCCAGCGCCATGAGATCGAGCTGATCGCCTCGGAAAACATCGTCAGCCGCGCGGTGCTGGAAGCGCAGGGCTCGGTGATGACCAACAAATATGCCGAGGGTTATCCGGGCAACCGCTATTACGGCGGCTGCGAGTGGGTCGACGTGGCGGAAACGCTGGCGATCGACCGGGCCAAGAAACTGTTCGGCGCCGGCTTTGCCAACGTGCAGCCGAATTCCGGCAGCCAGATGAACCAGGCGGTGTTTCTGGCGCTGCTGCAGCCCGGCGATACCTTCATGGGCCTCGATCTCGCGGCCGGCGGCCATCTCACCCATGGCTCGCCCGTCAACATGTCCGGCAAATGGTTCAAGGCCTCGCACTATACGGTGCGGCGCGAGGACCAGATTATCGATATGGATGCCGTGGCAAAGCAGGCGGAGGAAGTGCGGCCCAAGCTGATCATCGCGGGCGGCTCGGCCTATTCGCGCAGCTGGGATTTCAAGCGCTTTCGCGAGATTGCCGACAGCATCGGCGCCTATCTGATGGTCGACATGGCGCATTTCGCCGGCCTCGTCGCCGGCGGCGTCCATGCCTCGCCGGTGCCGCACGCCCATGTCACCACCACCACCACGCATAAATCGCTGCGCGGCCCGCGCGGCGGCCTGATCCTGTGCAATGACGAGGCGCTGGCCAAGAAGCTGAACTCGGCGATCTTTCCGGGCCTGCAGGGCGGCCCGCTGATGCATGTGATCGCGGCCAAGGCCGTCGCGTTCGCCGAGGCGCTGCGCCCGGATTTCAAGATCTACGCCAAGAACGTAGTCGAGAACGCCAAGGCGTTGGCGGAGACGCTGCGCGCCCAGGGCTTCGACATCGTCTCCGGCGGCACCGACAATCACCTGATGCTGGTGGACCTGCGGCCGAAGGGCCTCAAGGGCAACGTCTCGGAAAAGGCGCTGGTCCGCGCCGCCATCACCTGCAACAAGAACGGCATCCCGTTCGATCCGGAAAAGCCGTTCGTCACCTCGGGCCTTCGCCTCGGCACCCCGGCGGCGACCACGCGCGGGTTCGGCGTCGCCGAATTCAAGCAGGTCGGCATGATGATATCGGAAGTGCTCAACGCCATTGCGCAGTCGGAAAATGGTTCCGCGCCGATGGTGGAAGCCGCGATCAAGGAACGGGTCAAGGCGCTCACCGACCGTTTCCCGATCTACCAGTAAAGGCCTCAACCGGATGCGATGTCCCAGCTGCAACAGCCTCGATACGCAGGTGAAGGATTCGCGTCCGACCGAGGATTCCGCCGTGATCCGGCGGCGCAGGGTCTGCGTCGCCTGCAATTTTCGCTTCACCACCTTCGAGCGGGTGCAGCTGCGCGAACTCACCGTGATCAAGCGCAACGGCCGCCGGGTGCCGTTCGACCGCGACAAGCTGGTGCGCTCGCTGCAGATCTCCTTGCGCAAGCGCCCGGTCGACCCTGAAAGGGTCGAGAAGATGGTCTCGGCCATCGTGCGTGAGCTCGAAAGCGGCGGCGAGGCCGAGATTTCATCGGAGGCGATCGGCGAGATCGTGATGGAGCATCTGCGCCAGCTCGACGACGTCGCCTACGTCCGCTTCGCCTCGGTCTATCGCAATTTCCGCGAGGCCAAGGACTTCGAGACCGTGCTCGGCGAACTCTCCGCCGACGACCAGGCGCGGCTCGCCACGTTGCCCAAATGATCTTCCGCATTCTGGAAGACCAGTACGCGCAGAAATCAAGGGATTCGAAAGCCGCCGACCAGCGCTTCATGGCGCTCGCGCTGTCGCTGGGACGGCGCGGGCAGGGCCGCACATGGCCCAATCCGGCGGTCGGCGCTGTCGTGGTCAGGGACGGCGTCATCGTCGGCCGCGGTTGGACCCAGCCCGGCGGCCGCCCCCACGCCGAGCCCGAGGCGCTGGCGCGCGCCGGCGAGGCCGCGCGCGGCGCCACGCTCTACGTGACGCTGGAGCCGTGCTCGCATTTTGGGAAGTCGCCGCCCTGCGTCGATGCGGTGATCGCATCCGGGATTACGCGGGTGGTGTCGGCGATCGAGGATCCCAATCCGGAAGTGGCAGGCCAGGGCCACGCAAGACTGCGCGCCGCCGGTATCACGGTCGATATCGGGGCGGGGGCTGCGGAAGCCGCGCGCGATCATGCCGGGCATTTCCGGCGCATCCGCGACAAGCGCCCGCATGTGATCCTCAAAATGGCGGTCTCGCCCGACGACAAGATCGCCGCCGTCGGCCACAAGCCGGTGGCGATCACGGGCGAAGCCGCGAGAGCGCGGGTGCACCTGTTGCGGGCGCAATGCGACGCCATCCTGGTCGGGATCGGCACGGTGCTGTCGGACGATCCCATGCTGACCTGCCGGCTGCCGGGCATGGAGGCGCGCTCGCCGGTGCGGGTGGTGCTGGACCGCGCCTTGCGCATGCCCGGCACCAGCAAGCTGGTGCATTCCGCGCGCGAGACGCCGTTGTGGGTGATGACATCAAATCTCTCGGAAGCGCCCGCCGCCATGAAGCTCGGGGCATCGGGCGCGCAGGTGATCCGCGTGCCGGCCACCACCAACCCGCCGCCGGGCCTCGATCTCGCCGCCGTGCTGCATACGCTCTCGGAAAAGGGCATCACGCGCCTGCTGGTGGAAGGCGGCGCCCGCGTCGCGTCATCCTTTGTCGCGGCCGGCCTGGTCGACGAAATCTGGCTGCTGCGCGGCGCCCATCCGGTCGGCGCCGATGGCATCCCCGCGCTGGAGGCATTGCCGCTCTCCGCCATCACCCAGTCGCCCGCGTTCAAGCTACGTGCTAGCAAAACGCTGCAAAGCGATACCCTGACCATCTACGAGCGCATCTAATGTTCACCGGCATCATCACCGACATCGGCGAGATCGTCAGCCTGACGCCCACGGCGCAGGGTCAGCTGCATCGCTTGCGCATCGCCTGCCGCTACGACCGGTCCACCATCGCCGACGGCGCCTCGATCGCCTGCAATGGCGTCTGCCTCACCGTGGTCGCCTCGGGCGTCGAGAGCGACAAAACCTGGTTCGAGGTCGATACCGCCGCCGAGACGCTGGCCATGACCACGGCGAAACACTGGGTTACCGGCACCAGGCTCAATCTCGAACGGGCGCTGAAGATCGGCGACGAACTCGGCGGCCATATCGTCGCCGGACATG
Organism: Bradyrhizobium sp.; assembly: GCA_030681365.1. Taxonomy (GTDB): domain Bacteria; phylum Pseudomonadota; class Alphaproteobacteria; order Rhizobiales; family Xanthobacteraceae; genus Bradyrhizobium. The sequence continues at coordinate 2,848 of JAUXWH010000331.1, read as the reverse complement.
CCGACGGCATAGCCACCATCGTCAAGCGTGACGATCTGCCCGACATGGCGCGGTTCGAGCTCTCCACCACGCGGGAACTGGCGCGCTTCATCGCGACCAAAGGCTCGGTGACCCTGGACGGCGTGTCGCTGACCGTGAATACCGTTGATGACGTCGCGTTTGCGGTGTTGATCATTCCCCATACGCTCGGCGTCACCACGCTGGGCGACTGGCGCGCCGGGACCGAGGTCAATCTCGAGGTCGACCTGATGGCGCGCTACGCCGCGCGGCTGTCGGAAATGAAGTAGAAGACAGCGACAAATGTGTCATACGCGGGCTTGACCCGCGTATCCATCCTCTTAACAAGATGGATTGCCGGGTCGAGCCGGCAATGACGAACTCTTTGGAATCAGAACAATGGCGGACGCGCGGCGCGCACAGTTGAAGGACCAGACCGACATATCCGGCGCGCGGGCGCTGATCGTCGAGGCGCGGTTCTATGACGATATCCAGGATGCGCTGCTGGAAGGCGCGGTCGCCGAACTGAAGGCGGCCGGTGTCGGCCACGAGGTGATCACGGTCCCCGGCGCGCTGGAAATCCCGGCGGCGATCGCGATCGCGCTCGATGCTGCCGAGAAGAATGGAAGACCCTATGACGCGGCGATCGCGCTCGGCTGCGTGGTCCGCGGCGACACCATCCATTTCGAGATCGTGTCGATGGAATCCTCGCGCGCGCTGATGGACCTCGCGGTGACGAGAAAATTCCCGCTCGGCAACGGCATCATCACCGTCAATACCGACGCGCAGGCCTGGGCCCGGGCGCGCGCCAGCGAGCTCAACAAGGGCGGCGACGCCGCGCGCGCGGCATTGGCGATGCTGCGGATCAAGCGCCGGCTGGCAAAGGCCTGATCATGGCAGAGAATAAAAAGCCGGCGCCAACCAGGGGCCTCGACAAAAAGGCCAACCGGCGCGGCGCCGCACGGCTCGCCGCGGTGCAGGCGCTCTACCAGATGGACATCGGCGGCGCCGGGATCAACGACATCTTCGCCGAATTTGAAAGCCACTGGCTCGGCAACGAGGTCGAGGGCGACACCTATCTGCCGGCCGAGGCCGCGTTCTTCCAGGACGTGGTCGCCGGCGTGGTGCGCGACCAGGCCAGGCTCGACCCGGTGATCGACGAGGCGCTTTCAAAGGGCTGGCCGTTGAAGCGGATCGACGCCATCTTGCGCGCGGTGTTGCGGGCAGGGGCTTACGAACTCGAGCATCGCAAGGACGTGCCCGGCCGCGTCGTGGTGTCGGAATATGTCGATGTCGCGCACGCCTTCGTCGAGTCCGAGGAGACCGGCATGGTGAACGCGGTGCTCGACCAGATCGCCCGCCAGTTTCGCGCCGACGAGTTTTCGCGGGGGTAAGTAGACGATAAGCTTCACAGCAGCCGTCACCCTGAGGTGCCGGAGCGAAGCGGAGGCCTCGAAAGGCGGCGTGTCGATGCTGAAGCATCCGGGCCATGCATCCCTCGAGGCTCGCAAGCGCTCGCACCTCAGGATGACGGGTCGAGAACGGAACGCGCCGAACATGTCCTCCGGTGAAGACTCCCTGATCGCCCGTTATTTCCGTCCGCTCGCGACCGATCCCGGTGCGTTCGGTCTGGTCGATGACGCGGCGATCCTGCAGGGGCGCGGCGACGAGATCGTCGTGACCACCGACGCCATTGTCGAGGGCGTGCATTTTCTCCCGGATGATTCCCCCGATACCATCGCGCGCAAGGCGTTGCGGGTGAACCTGTCCGATCTCGCGGCCAAGGGCGCGGTGCCCGCGGGCTTCGTGCTGACGCTGGCGCTGCGTACCCAGGACGATGGCTGGCTGGCGCCGTTCGCGCGCGCCCTTGGCGAGGATGCCGGCCTGTTCGGCTGCCCGCTGCTTGGCGGCGACACGGTATCGACGCCGGGGCCGGTGATGATCTCGGTCACCGCGTTCGGGCGGGTGCCCCCGGGCAAAATGGTCCGCCGCAGCGGTGCCAAGCCCGGCGACCGCATTGTCGTGACCGGGACGATCGGCGATGCCGCGCTTGGCCTTGATATCCTCAAAGGCGGCGCGGTGGCGACTGCGCTCGCGCAGGATGCCGCGGCAAGCCGGATGCTGGCCGGCCGCTACCGCGTGCCGCAGCCGCGCAACGCCCTGGCGCAAGCGGTCCGCGACCACGCCCACGCGGCGATGGATGTATCCGATGGTCTGGCGGGGGATCTCGCCAAGCTCTGCGCGGCGTCCCAAGTGTCCGCCGTCATCGATATCAAGAGTATTCCGCTGTCGGCGGCTGCCGCGGAGTTGCTGGCGCGCGGCGCGGTCGGCATCGAGACGATCGTTTCCGGCGGCGACGATTACGAGATCCTGTGTGCGATCCCGGAGGCCGGCTTCGCGGCGTTCGCGCGGGCGGCGGAGCTGGCCGGGGTGGCCGTGAGCTCGATCGGAACCGTGATCGCGGGGACATCGGTCCCGCGATTCCTCGACGCGCAGGGCAGGGAGATCGCGTTAACGCGACTGTCCTACAGCCATTTCTAGAATTCCCGCAAAAGCCGCCGCTTTGGACGCAAATACCTGCCGAAATCGTTGGTTTAAGCCCTCCGCGGCGTTGCACAGGGGATGCGATTTTGGCATGGTCCCGCCGATTTAAGGCCACCCCTTTGGGCAGGGGCAGGCCTTCTTTTTAGGCGCCCGCCGCTCCCGCGGCGTGGTGTGGGGTAGATCCAGGATCTGAGGCAAATTCAATGACAGTATTATGGGCGATTGTGCTCTGCGGGGCGCTTTCCATCGTTTACGCCATCTGGGCGACGGCATCGGTCATGAAGGCCGATGCGGGCAATCCGCGAAT
>JAUXWH010000330.1 GCA_030681365.1 Bradyrhizobium sp. | reverse complement strand
GTTCGCGGGCTCCGATCGCGGCGGGCAGCGCGCCGCCGTGATGTTCACGCTGATCCAGACCGCCAAGCTCAACGACGTCGATCCGCAGGCATGGCTTGCCGACGTTCTCGCCCGGATCGCCGATCACAAGATCACCGACCTGGCCGCACTACTGCCCTGGAATTGGCGCCACGCGATCCGGATCGACCACGCCGCCTGACCCGGCGGCGTTAGGTTTCCGACCGCCCCGCGGCCTTGAGCGGATGCTTACTTCTCGATGACCGCGTGAACCCACACCTCGTGCGCAAACCAGGGATGATGCGCGTACAGAACCTCACGCCGGACGGTCTTGTGGGTGTTATCAAACCTTGTTGTACAACGACCGGCGTCTGCACTCGGCTTTGGGCTATCTCACCCCGGCGGCCTATGCCGCCAACCTCACCGCAACATGCGACCGGCTGCGCAACCCGACCAGCTCCGCCGATCGCATGTTGCTCCACCCGCGCCAGCCAGCGTAAAACCCGCCGAGACTCTAATCGCCGCCGGATGAAAGTTCGGGGCAGGTCACGATGATCTGATCGAGCCGGGAGCGAAACAGATCCTGCTCGCCCGTCTCCCGTCGTTCCCGTGGCCTCATCTCGTCCTCCGCCGAAGAAGTGATACGACAGAGAATCACGAATCAATTTTGCCAGGAATCTGGAGGGTTCTGTGAGGTCGCGCTCACGCGAGGGCGCGGCAGGCGCTTGTGACGCGACCTCATTGAAGCCGGATTGAACGAAGGCGCGGGAGGATGAGCGCGATTTGTGCAGCTATGGGGATTGTTCGGCATCGCAAGTTGCTATCGGCAAACTGTGTACCTGGTGCGGAGAGGTGCTGCTTGCGGATCGGCGGAAATTTGAGACAGAGAGCGTTTTACGGGCGGTCGCGATCGATGTCTGGCTGCATCGAATAGTTATCGTCCCGCTGTGTGGCCGCACGGATTCGGCATCGTCTGCGATGATCGAGACGATCGGAGCGAAGTGACGCATGATGATCGTCGTGCATGGCATAAGCTGGCTCACGATGTGTCGCATCGGAACGGTTGGGTTCGAGCGCCGGAGCGGCTGAAGCTGTGTCGAAAGCGCTCGATGATGCGCATGACGCCGCCACAATCGGGACAGGCAGCAACCTCGGCCGGCGTCTGAGGGTCCGAACTCACCGGCGGCGGCTCGACGTTGTTTGGCGCTGTCCGCTCATGATCGAGAAGAAGGGAGCGGCAAAGGGCGAGCTTGGCGGCGCGATGGCGGTTGGCCATAAAGCCGAAGTGGCGGATGCGGTGGAAGCCGTCGGGCAGCGTGTGAAGAAGGAAGCGGCGAATGAACTCGTCGGGCTTGAGCTTCATGATCTTTGTCGCGCCGTCCTGGCGGTAATCCTTCCATGTGAAGGCGACATGATCGTCGTCGAGGGCGACGAGCCGGCTGTTGGCGAGCGCGACCCGATGGGTGTAGCGGCCGAGATAAGCCAGGACCTGGGCGGGCCCGCCGAACGGCTTCTTGGCGTAGACGACCCAATTGACGCGCCGCGCCGCAGCGATGCAGGCGGTGAAGGCGGCGGGCTCGGCCAGGGAGGCGAGATCGCCGAAAAAGTTCAGGGCTCCGGCGCCGAAGGCAGCTGTCAAGCGCTCAAGGAATCGGCGTCTGAACAGCTGGGCGAGTGGTTTGACGGCCAGGAAAAAGTCCGGTCGGCCGGCGATCCAGCGCGTGCCATCAGGCAAGAGACCGCCGCCTGGCACGACGCAGTGCACGTGGGGATGATGTGTCAGCGCCTGTCCCCAGGTATGCAGGACGGCGACGCCGCCGATCTCGGCGCCGAGCCGACGCGGATTGGCTGCGAGCGTGATCATTGCCTCGGTGGCGGCTTTGAACAGGATCGCATAAACGATGGCCTTGTTCTGGAAGGTGATCGCGGCGATCGGTGCCGGCAGCGTGAAGACGACATGGAAATAGGGAACCGGCAGCAGGTCGGCTTCTCGCGCGGCGAGCCACGCGGCTCGGGCTGGCCCCTGGCACTTCGGACAATGACGATTCCGGCAGGAATTATAGGCGATCCGCGTCATGCCGCAGTCGTTGCAGGCCTCGACGTGGCCGCCGAGCGCCTCGGTTCGGCACGCAACAATAGCGCTCATCACCCGCCGCTCGACGCGACCGAGATGACCGGCATGGTCACGACGATAGGCGCCGCCATGCCGACGCAGGATATCGGCAATCTCGATGGCGGGTCTGTGCGGGCGGACGTCGGGGCGAGCCATAACCCGCATCCCGACGCGCTGTCATCCAGATGGCGTCACCTCCAGCGACAGGCGGTCGAGCGGGCTCTGCGTCGCCCGGATCGTATGGGTGGCGACCTGCGTATAGCGCGCCGTCGACGACAAATTATTGTGCCCGAGCAAGACCTGGATGATCCGAATGTCGGTTCCGTTCTCGAGAAGATGCGTTGCAAAGCTGTGGCGCAGCGTGTGCAGCGTGACGCGCTTGGTCAGGCCCGCAGCCTTCACCGCCGAGCGGCAGGCGGCGTGCAACACGGTCGGATCGATCGGGTGATCTTCGTCACGGCCAGGGAACAGATAAAGCCGCGGTCGGGCGAGCCGCCAGTAGGTGCGCAGGATGCCAAGCAGTTGGGGCGACAGCATCACGTTGCGATCCTTCGCGCCTTTGCCGTGGCGCACCTGGATGACACCGCGGGCGCTGTCGATGTCCTCGATCCGCAGTCCCGCGACCTCGGAGGCCCTGAGCCCGGCCGCATAGGCGGTGGTGAGCGCGGCGCGGCTCTTCAGACTCGACACGGCCTCGAGGAACTGCACGACTTCGTCGGCGCTCAGCACGACCGGTAGCTTGCGGGGTTCTCGTGCATAGGGAATGCGCTCCGGGATGAGCGCCTCGCCGAGCGTGACGCCGTAGAAAAACCGTAGCGCACAGACGATCTGGTTCAGCGCCGGCCACGAGATGCCGGTCGAGACCAGATGCACCTGGAATGCGCGGACGTCTTCCAGCTCTAGAGCTATGCGGGATTTTGGGTGACGAGGCGATCAGGCGGCGTGGTTTGCCGGCATTTGGATGACCTCGATGCCGTCGTTGAATCTGACACCTGCAATCACCTTCGGCAACTGATTTGTGCCTTTGAGCCGCCGCCAGGTTT
>JAUXWH010000326.1 GCA_030681365.1 Bradyrhizobium sp. | reverse complement strand
GACGCGACAGGCCGCGGCCGAGCAGGAACGCCAGCAGCACGGCGCCGGCCAGGATGGCGACGGTGCCGAGGATCAGGTTGCGCTGCGAACTCGCCGCCGCGGCCTCGTATTCGGTGGTGTCCTTGATGACTTCCAGCACCGCGATCGGCTGGCCGGCGTAGTTCTTGATCTGCCCGACATAGAGGGCTGCGGGACGGCCGCCGAGCATCGCGTCGCGATTCAACGCAGCGCCGCCGAATGCGCTCTTCAGCTCCTCTGGTGTCGTGACCACGGCATCGCCGAAGGTCGAGGAGAGCTTTTTGAATTCCTTGCCGTCGAACGAGTGTACGGCAAGGTCGATGCCGAAGCGCTGCTTGGCGCGGTCTACGAATTCCTTGCCGAAGGCGGCGCCGATGTCGGCGTTCGCCAGCGTCTTGCCGTCGCGCATGATCGGCGTCATGCCGAAAATGCTCAGGGCCTCGCGGCCGGGTTCGACGCCTACAATCGATTTGCCGGTCTTGAGCGCTTCCACCACGGTGATGCGGCGCCCCGAAATATCGTCGCCGAAGACCTTCGGCGCGTGGACGCGATAGAACACCAGCGCCGGCGGCGTCTGGAACGTGATCAGCGGAATACCCTGCGCCTTCAAGGCCTTCATCGGCGCGTCGAGCAGCGCCGCCAGCCCTTCGCGATCGCCCTTGGCGATGGCGTCGCCGACCGGAGGAAGTGCTGCGATCACGGAGCTGACCGCCAGCGTGGCGCGTCCCTCATACTCGATCGCGGCGATGACGCTGTCATATTGCAGCTTGAGCTGCTGTTCGAGCGCGAGCCGCGTCAGGGCGCGTTGCTGCAAAATCGAGAAGGTGCCGAGGATCGCGCAGGCTGCCGCGACGGTGAGCGAAATGGCGAGAATCAGCCGGGCCGCGATCGATTGAAGTTTGAACATGGGGGGTTGCCGAAGCTCCGCGAGAGGAAGATTCGCAAGTTCCCAGAAACTGCTTAACAAAATGGGGTAGCTGGTACTGAGCACATGAGATCGGTGAGCCGCTTGCTGCCCATGCGTCGCGACGCTCGCGTCGCTCGTAGCATGAGGTTGTTGTGTTTCAACAGGTTTACCTCACGCTGAGGAGCGGCGTCTTCGCGGCGTCTCGAAGCGTGGGCTGCAACACCGATTTGGGAATCCAGGTACTGGCGCACCCGTAATACTACGGGCGCGGCTTCGTCGCCGCATCGAGCTTGCCCGACAGGATCACCTTGCCGACGTCTTCATAATGGCTGTCGCGAGCCTGCAGCTGCTGCGCGATGGTGTGCATGTCGCGGAAGCGGCGCTCGAACGGGTTGGCGCTGAACACGGCGGTGGCGCCCGCCATGTGATAGGCGGTATCAACCACCGACGTGGATTGATGAATGGTCCAGGTCGAGGCCAGCCGCAGCGCGCTGCGATGGGCTTCGGTGAAGGCATCGCCGCGCACGAGGTCGCGCCAGACCTCGGCGGCGGTGGCGTAGAGATAGGCCCGCGTGGCCCGCAGCCGGGCTTCGGTACGCCCGATCAGGCCCTGCACCGCGTTGTTCTCGCGCATCGCTGAAAGCCCCTGCGGCTGCTTGGCGCGCGACAGCTCGATGGCGGCATCCAGCGTGGCGCGGGCGACGCCGAGCGAGGTGGCGCCAAAGCCCATGCTGTAGACCATCTGGGTGGGGATCCGGTAGAGCGGGCCGTGCTCGCGCAACGCATTGGGGTCGTCGCGCAGTGCGGTGAACTGCTCGGGAATGAAGAGGTCCTCGACCGAATAGGAATCGGTGCCGGTGCCGTTGAGGCCGATCACGTCCCAAACGTCGTACATCGTGGCGCTGCTCATCGGAAACAGGATGGTGCGGATCTCCGGCGCGCCGTCGGGCTTGCGGCGGGGTGAGCCGTCGGCCTCGAGGATCCCGACATGGGCGCCGAGCCAGCTCGCCTGCCGCGAGCCGCTGGCGAAGTCCCAGCGCGCGCTGGCCTTGTAGCCACCGGCAACGGCCTGCACCTGATGATTGACCGCGCCCCAGGCGAGAATGCCGGGCGCGACGTTGAAAATCTCGTTGGCGGGTTCGGGGTCGAGATAGGCCGAGATCATGGCGCAGACGCCGCATTGGCCGAGGCACCACGCGGTCGAGGCATCGGCCTTGGCGATCTCCTCCTGCATCTGCATGAAGATCTCGAGCGGCGCCTCGGCGCCGCCAAGGCTTTTCGGCAGCAGCGCGCGATAAAGGCCGTTCTCGAGCAGCGCGGAAACCACGGGCTGGGTGAGGCGCCGCGTCCGCTCGATCTCGTTGGCCTCGCGCGCGATCAGCGGCTGCAGCGCCCGCGCCCGCTCGACGAGGTCGAAACCGGGAAGCTTGTTCATCTATTTCCTCGCCCCTTGGTTCCGCCGCTTGTCGGGCTTCTTGTTGGGTGGCGGCGCAATGGTGGTCCATCCGCCGCCGCCGATCAAGAGAGGCAAGGGCGGCGAAGGCGGCGATTGACGACCGTGCCGTCAGGCCGCCGCGGGCCCGAGGTGGAGCGCGGGCTGTGACGGTCGCCGAGGCGAGGGGAAACTCAGCGCCACCGCGACCGCCGCGATCCCGATGCCGAACGAGCCCACATAGAGCCAGAAATAGCCGTGGAAGGTATCGAACACCCAGCCGCCGGCCCAGGGCCCGAGCGCCATGCCGAGGCTGGCAAACGCGGAAACCGCGCCGAACACCGTGCCCATGATGCGCGCGCCGAAAAATTCACGCACCAGCACGGCATAAAGCGGCATCACCCCGCCATAGGCGAGGCCGAACACCACGGAGAGCGCATAGAACTCGCCGAGCTGGCCGACCGCGATATAGGTCGCCACGCACAGCGCCTGCACCAATAGCCCGGCGACCAGCACCGGCTTGGCTCCGATGCGGTCCGCCATCACGCCGAGCGCGAGGCGGCCGCCCAGTCCGGAGAACCCGGCGAGGCTGTAGACCGTGACCGCGGTCAGCGGCGCGATGCCGCAGACCATGGCATAGCTCACCATGTGGAAGATCGGGCCCGAATGCGCCGCGCAGCAGCAGAAATGCGCGAGCGCCAGCGTGATGAACTGCGGCGTGCGGAACGCCTGCGCCGCGCTCCACTCCACGGCAGGCGCCTCCGCGCCGCCGCCGGCTGAAGGCGCTGCCGGCTCCGGCGCCTGGCGTATCAGGAACGAGGCCGGAATCAGCAATGCCGAGGCGACGATTCCGATCGCCAGCATCGCGGTGCGCCAGTCATAGGCCGTGATCAGCCAGCCCGCGAACGGCGCCACCGTCAGCGGCGCGACGCCCATGCCGGCCGACACCAGGGAAACCGCGAGGCTGCGCTGGTGTTCGATCCAGGCGCTGGCGATCGCCATCATTGGCGCATAGAACGCGCCGGCGGCGACCCCGATCAGCACGCCGAACAGCAGTTGAAACTGCCACAGGCTGGTGGCCATGCTCGCCGTCACCAGGCCGAGGCCGAGCAGCACGCTGCCTGCGAGCACCACGATGCGGGTGCCGTAGCGGTCCGACAGTGCGCCCCAGAAGAATGCCGCGACGCCCATGCAGAGAAAATTCAGCGTCGATGCCGCCGACACGCCCGCGCGCGACCAGCCCATCGCTTCCGAGATCGGCTGCAGGAACACCGCCAGCGACAGCATCGAGCCGAAGCCCACGCACGTCATCAGCGCGCCGGTACCGACGACGACCCAGCCATAGTTGAATCCGGCTGATTGGCTCATGCGTTTCCTCGCATTTTTTGGGAGTTATGTTTGAGCGGAAGCGATGGTGGCGCATTCGCTGGCGCGGGGCAAGGCAGGGCGGGGGATAGGTGTCATTCCGGGGCGCGCAGGTACTGGTCTTCGTGCCCCGGACGCGGCGCAGCGCCCTTGCGGTGCGCTACTGAGCCGGGGTCCATACCAGCCGCATCCATGGGTCCCGGCTCTGCGGCGCAGCGTGAAGAACGCTGCGCCGCGTCCGGCAAACGAGAAACGCAAGCGAGCAAACATCATGGTGAGGCCTGCGCAAAACCGTTCGCCGCCAGCAATATTCAACGCACCGGCACGACATCGCCGCACTTCAATTCCAGCTGTCCCAATCGGCAACCGCCTCGATCCAGTCGTTGATGATTTCGTCTTCCGGATGTGTCGCGAAGCTTCCGCCAAAGCCGTGCTCGCGTTCTATCCGGAGGCATCGGTCCGCAAGCCGGCTTTTTTCCAGTCTCCGGGCGAAAGAACCTTTGTCGTCGACAGTGATGTAGATCGCGTCAGCATCGGCGTCGTAGCCAATGTAAGCCACCGCCTTCGTCTCGTGTTCAGCTTGATCGTGACGCTTATAGCACGGCGGCGTCATTCCGGGGCGCGAGTGAAACGAGCGAGCCCGGAATCCATAACCACGATCGGGAGTAGGGATTCCGGGCCTGCGCCAAGAGGCGCATCCCGGAATGACGGAATATCGTCCTCAGTTATTTGTGGGTCACACGCGCTGCAATGATGGAATCGTGCCGCTGATTTGCCCGACGTGTCAAATGGCTTCGCCGGATACGTCAGGTATCACGCCACCGCCGTCCTACTGTACATGGGGTTGTTTTCGATATTTTTGTTTTCCGGTCACACACACCTCAGACCGGACCTGGCTCGCCATGCTCCGGCGTTCGCGCATCCGCCTCAGCTATCCACCTTCAGCGCGGCGATGAACGCTTCCTGCGGGATGTCGACCTTGCCGAACTGCCGCATCTTCTTCTTGCCTTCCTTCTGCTTCTCCAGAAGCTTGCGCTTGCGCGTGATGTCGCCGCCGTAGCACTTGGCGGTGACGTCCTTGCGCAGCGCGCGGACGGTTTCGCGGGCGATCACCTTGCCGCCGATCGCGGCCTGGATCGGAATCTGGAACATGTGCGGCGGGATCAGTTCCTTCATCCGCTCGACCATGGCGCGGCCGCGGCCTTCGGCGCGGGTGCGATGCACCAGCATCGACAGTGCGTCGACCGGCTCGTTGTTGACGAGGATCTGCATCTTGACCAGATCGGCCGGCTTGTAGTCGGTGAGGTGATAGTCGAACGAGGCGTAGCCTTTCGAGACCGATTTCAGGCGGTCGTAGAAATCGAACACCACTTCGTTGAGCGGCAGGTCGTATTTCACCATCGCTCGCTGGCCGACATAGGTCAGCTCCTTCTGCGAGCCGCGGCGGTCTTGGCACAGCTTCAGCACGCTGCCGAGATACTCGTCCGGGGTCAGGATGGTAGCTTCGATCCACGGCTCCTGGATTTCGGCGATCTTGACCACGTCGGGCATGTCGACGGGATTGTGGATCTCCAGCTCCTGGCCGTCGGTAAGGTGCATCTTGTAGATCACGCTCGGCGCGGTCGCGATCAGGTTGAGATCGAATTCGCGGGAGAGCCGTTCCTGGATGATCTCCAGATGCAGCAGGCCGAGAAAGCCGCAGCGGAAGCCGAAGCCGAGCGCCGCCGAAGTCTCCATCTCGAACGAGAAGCTGGCGTCGTTGAGCCTGAGCTTGCCCATCGCCGCGCGCAGCGTTTCGAAATCGTCGGCATCGACCGGGAACAGGCCGCAGAAAACGACCGGGATCGCGGGCTTGAAGCCCGGCAACATCTCGGTCACCGGCTTGCGGTCGTCGGTGATGGTGTCGCCGACCCTCGTGTCGGCAACTTCCTTGATCGCCGCGGTGATAAAACCGATTTCGCCGGGGCCGAGTTCGTCGACCTGCGTCATTTTCGGGGTGAAGAATCCGACGCGCTCGACGTCATAGGCTGCGCCGGTACCCATCATCCGGATGCGGCTGCCCTTCTTCATCACGCCGTCGACGACGCGGATGAGCACGACGACGCCGAGATAGACGTCGTACCAGCTGTCGACCAGCAGCGCCTTCAACGTGGCGTCACGGTCGCCTTTCGGCGGCGGCAGGCGCGTCACGATCGCTTCCAGCACGTCGGGCACGCCGAGACCGGTCTTGGCCGAAATCATCACCGCTTCCGAGGCGTCGATGCCGATGACATCCTCGATCTGCTGCCTGATCTTCTCGGGCTCCGCGGCCGGCAGGTCGACCTTGTTGAGAACCGGCACGATCTCGTGGTTGTTGTCGAGCGCCTGATAGACGTTGGCCAGCGTCTGCGCCTCGACACCCTGGCTGGCATCGACCACCAGTAGCGACCCTTCGCAGGCGGCCAGCGAGCGCGAGACTTCGTAGGCGAAGTCGACATGGCCCGGCGTGTCCATCAGGTTGAAGATGTAATCCTTGCCATCCTTGGCGTGATAGTTGAGCCGGACCGTTTGCGCCTTGATGGTGATGCCGCGCTCGCGCTCGATATCCATGGAATCGAGCACTTGCTCCTTTCCCGCCATTTCACGATCCGTCAGGCCGCCGGTCATCTGGATCAGGCGGTCGGCCAGCGTCGACTTGCCATGGTCGATATGCGCGACGATGGAGAAGTTGCGGATGTTGGAAATGGGGGTGGTTGTCATGGGCGCGGGATAGCATTCGCGCCCCCGAGCGGCAACCTTATTGCGCTGTTTTGACGGGCTTCTTCACGCCAAGCTGATTCCACTCAGGCTGAAAACGCGGTACGCACGGGGCCATGTCGACTGCATCATTTTTGCCCGCCGCGGCCTCGCGCGCGCGGCGCTGGCCAAAGGTCCGGCGTTGGGCGGCGTGGCTCGCCGCGCAGGCCACTGATCCCAAAGCCTCCCTCTGGCTGGTGATCGGCTTTGCCGCCGCCCATGCCGTGCTCTGGACCCTGATCCTGGTCAATCTGAAGGCGGCGCAGGACGTTCATATGGACGTCGCGGAAGCCTATGCCTGGGGCCAGAAGTTCCAGTTGGGCTATGGCAAGCATCCGCCGCTGTCCGGCTGGGTCGCCGGGCTCTGGTTCATGGTGTTTCCCGTCGCCAATTGGGCCACCTACGCGCTGGCGATGGCGACGCTGGGCTGCGGCCTCGTGATCTGCTGGCTGATCGCGCTGCGCGTGGTGGATCGCCGCCGCGCCTTCTTCGTCGTGGTGATGCTGGCGCTCTATCCGATCTTCAACTTCAAGGGTTTCAAGTACAATCCGGACCTGCTGCAGCTGGTGACGCTGCCGCTGCTGGTGCTGGCCTATCTCGACGCGTTCGAGAAGCGCAGCGTGCGATCGGGCCTGTGGCTCGGCCTCGCCGGCGCGCTGGCGCTGATGACGAAATACTGGGTGCTGACCATGATCGGCGCGGTCGGACTGGCGGCATTGCTGCATCCGGATCGCCTAAAGTTCCTGCGCTCGCCGGCGCCGTGGGTCGCGATAGCAACGCTGCTGGCGGTGATGGCGCCGCATCTGGTGTGGCTGCGGGAAGTGGATTTCGTGCCGCTGACCTATGCCGGCGAAGTCTATACGTATCTGACCCGCGCCCAGAACGTGCAGCTTGTCGTGGGCTACATCGGCCACAATGTCGCGCTGCTGGCCCTGCCCGTGGCGCTGGCGTCGCTGGCGCTGGCATGGGCGTCCAGGACGAGGCAACCGTCGGCGCTGTTCGCGCAGACATGGTCGCGGGGGCCCAATCCGGGCGTGAACTTCTCGCAGGCGCTCAATGTCTGGATCATCCAGGCCGTGGTCGCGATCGGCCCGGTGCTCGGCGCGCTCGCCTTCATGATCTACATGAAGACCGATTGGGGAATCTCGCTGTTCTTCCTGACGCCGCTGGCGCTGATCGCGATTCCGGCGCTGCGCCTTCGAAAGGTCGCGCTGTTTCATATCGTCGCGATCTGGCTTGTGATCACGCTGACGGTGCTGGCCGCCTCGCCCTACATCGCGGCACGCGAGATGGCGTTCAACCCGAACGGGGCCGCGTCCTATGGCGCGCGCTCCGAACTCGCCCGCGAACTGACGCAGGCCTGGCGGACGCGGTTTCATTCGCGCTGGGCCGTGGTCGCCGGCACCATGGAAATCAACCAGCCGCTGGCATTCTACAGTCCGGACCATCCGGCGCCGCTGACGCCGGGCGAGCTCTGGTCGTCAGGGCTGACTTCGCCGGAAGAAGCCAGACGCCTCGGCTTCATCGGCGTCTGCGATACCACCGATAGCCGGCTGCCGACCTGCGAGGCGTGGATGGCGGCGAATGCCGCGGGCGCCGAGCGCCTCACCATCACCACCCAGCGCTTCTTCAAGGGCCATCCGGGACCGGCGATCACCTGGAAGGTCTTTGTCGTGCCGCCGGCGAAGTAGAAGTCTTCCGTCATTCCGGGGCGATGCGAAGCATCGAACCCGGAATCTCGAGATTTCCGGTGCGCAATTGCGCACCTGAGGTCTGGTCCTGCGGACCATCCCGGAATGACACCGGGAGCCTCACACGCCTTCTTCGTTGAACTTGCTGGCGACCAGCTCGGTGATCGCATCGATGGCGGCCTGCGCCTCGGGGCCGATCGCGGAGACGGTGATGGAAGTGCCGGGTCCGGCCGACAGCATCATCAGCCCCATGATCGAGGTGCCGCCGACCGTCTCGCTGCCTTTGGTGACCCAGACCTCGGCGTTGAAGCGCTCGACCATCTGGACGAATTTCGCGGAGGCGCGCGCGTGCAGGCCGCGCTTGTTGACGATGGGAAGTTCGCGGGTCACCGCGCCGGAAGGGATGCTCGGCCCGGCATTGTCCTGGGGTGCCGCGCCGTCGTCGCTCATTTGCCGGCGAGAACCCGGCTGGCGATGGTCACGTATTTGCGGCCGGCTTCCTGGGCCATCGCGATGGCGTCGGGAAGCGATCGCTCTTCGCGGACCTTGGCCAGCTTGACCAGCATGGGAAGATTGATTCCCGCGAGCACTTCGACCTTGGGGCGGCTCATGCAGGAGATCGCGAGGTTGGAAGGCGTGCCGCCGAACATGTCGGTGAGAATCGCAACGCCATCGCCACTGTCGACGCGGTTCACCGCTTCGATAATGTCACTTCGACACAAATCTGAATCGTCCTCGGCACCGATGGTGACGGCTTCGATTTGTTTCTGCGGGCCCATGACGTGTTCGAGCGCTGCCTTGAACTCGTCGGCAAGGCGCCC
>JAUXWH010000325.1 GCA_030681365.1 Bradyrhizobium sp. | reverse complement strand
AACATCGAGAACTGGCCGCCGACGATCGAGGTCGGATGCCGCTTGGTGGCGGCGTCGCCGGTCAGCGTGATGCCGTTGCGATGCAGCCCGATCTCGACCCGCTTGATCTGGTCCGGCGTCAGATTGTGCTCGCGGCGCATCGCGATCAGCGCATCGAGCGCGGCGTGGGTGTAGCGGCAGCTCGGATAGGGTTTGACGCCGATCTTCATGGTCTCGTAGATCTCGCCGAGGCCGGCGACCGCCTTGTCGGGATGGGCGTCGTCGCTGTAGCCGACCAAAAGGCCGTGCTTCCCCTCGACCGATTCGGATGAGCCGATGAAATCGTTGCGCGCCAGCGTGGCCGCGATCACGCCGTTCATCGCGGCGGCGCCGACCTGGTAGCGCTTGTTCCAGGCGCCGTTGACGAGAAACTGGAGCGAGCCCGCGGCCTGGCTGCCGGAGACGCCGAACGCCGCGATGATCTGTTCATGCGACAAGCCGAACAGTTTGGCGGCGGCCGCCGCCGCGCCATAGGTGCCGGCGGTCGCGGTGGGGTGAAAGCCGCGCGCGTAATGCGAGGTCGGATCGAGCGCATTGCCGAGCCGGCAGCACACCTCATAGCCGGCGACGATCGCGGTGAGCACGTCGCGGCCCGACGCGCCGACCATCTCGCCGATCGCGAACGCGGCCGGAACCACCGGCGCACTCGGATGCAGCGAGGAATCCGCGTGGGTATCGTCGAAATCCAGCGAATGGCCGAGCGCGCCGTTGAGCAGGGCCGCCACCGCCGGCGTCCAGGTTTTGCTGTCGCCGAATACGGTGGTTTCGCCCTTGCCGTCGAGCGCCAGCGCTTCCAGCATCCCCAGCAGCGAGGCCGTGGATTCGGCGTCGCGCCGCGCCCGGATGGCGCTGCCGAGAAAATCCAGCGTCAGCACCTTGGCGCGCGCCAGCACCTCCTCCGGGATATCCTCGAATTTCAGGTTGGCGACGTAGGCGGCGAGGGTTGCGGTTTCATTGGCCATGGCGTTGCCTCGTTTGTTCTTGCAGGTGCTTGCGTTCCTGGATCCGGTTTTTTGGTACGGCTGCCGTGGCGCGCCGTCAACATCAGTTGCGGCGGGTCAGCCCCCTGCTTCCCATCCGCCAGATCAGCATGCCGATGCGGTCCTGGCCGAAGAACGGCTCGTTCTCGAACACGAAGGTCGGCACCCCCCAGTGGCCGGAAGCCGCGTGGGCCGCTTCGTTGCCCGAAATCACCCGTTCGTAACGGTCGGGGTCGGCCGCAACCGCCGCGTCCATGGCGGCCAGATCGAAGCCGGCGGCGGCAGCGGCCCTGGCGAGATGATCGCCCTCGTTCCAGCCCTTGACCGTGCCGTCCCACAGCACCCGGCTGATCGCCTCGGCAAATGCCAGCGCGCGGCCTTCCAGTTGCGCTGCGGCGCCGAGGCGGGTCAGGCGGTGGATATAGGGCTGGTTCTCGGCGACATCCAGCGTCGTCATGTCCTGCACGATCGGGTCCGGGCGGGGAAACCGGAACGGAATGTTCTCCTGGCTGGCGACGCGGCTGGAATCCAGCACGACGTAGCGCGCGAATTGCGGATTGGCGCGCTTGAAGAATCCGGGCACCCGCACCGCCAGCGGATAGACCGGGCGCAGGTTCAGCGTCACGTCGTAATCGTCGACCATCTTCCGCGTTTTCGGCAGCGCGAGATAGCTGTAGGGACTGCGGAACGAGAAGAACAGGTCAACGGCGAGTGTCATGGGCCCAATCAGTATCGTTGGTACGCGGGAAGCAAAGCACGTGCACAACGTAGCGTCCATGCGGGCCAGGAGATGCAAGGGATGCGCCGCTTTCAGGCGGCTGCAACCTGGCGCAGCATGGCGCGGACCACGCGCCGGTGAAACGGCAGGATGACCGCGAGGTAAGTCCGCCCGAGCCGGTTGTGCGTCTTGACCAGCGTGGTCGCGGTGACCTGCTGGCCGGCGCCATGGGCGGCGACATCGACCACGATACGGAAATCCAGATGGCTGTCGTTGAAGCCGGCGACGAGGCGGTCCGGCGTCTGGCTGATGACCGGAAATATCCCGATCATGTCCCGCGCGGTGTCCGCGGCGCCCGATGTTTTCAGGCCGAACGGCGCCACCAGGATATTGCGCAGGGTCAGCAGCGCGTCGACCCATCGCGGCGCGCACGCCATCATCCGCTCCGCGGCCTGTCGCGCATCGAGCGCATAGCCGTCGACCTCGAGGCCGAAGGCATCCGCGAATTGCGCGCCGGCCAGCAGCGCGTCGGCATCGACGGTCGGCTTGATCTCGCGGACGTTCATCCTCACCCCCTTATCGCCCCTGTTCCAGCCGGTTGGCCAGCAGCCAGAAGCGCGACACCAGCAGCACGGCATAAACCGCGGTGCCGCAGGACAGCCCGATCCAGACCCCGATCGCGCCCCAGCCGGTCCAGAAGGCGAGCCCCCAGGCGGCAGGAAATCCGATCAGCCAGTAGCTGATCGCGGCAAACAACAGCGGTATCCGCGTGTCGCTCATGCCGCGCAACGCGCCGGCGGCGACCGTCTGGATTCCGTCGGCGACAAAGAACGTGGCGCCGACCATCAGCAACGTGGCGGTGAGCTCGATGACGACGCCTCCGCTTTCCACCGCCTCGCCGAAGAAGAACCGCGCGATCGCAAACCGGGCGAGGATCACGGCCAGCGTCAGCGCCGACACCAGCGCCACGCCGAGCAGCGTCGCGACGAAGCCCGCGCGCCTGACGGCCGCCGCATCGTTGCGGCCGACGGCATGCCCGACCCGCACGGTGGCCGCTATGCCGATGCCGAACGGCACCATGAACAGGATCGCGGTCACCTGCAGCGCGATCTGATGCGCCGCCAGCGCGGTAGTGCTGATCAGGCCCATCAGCAGGGCGGCGGCGGAAAACAGTCCGTATTCCAGCAGGAACGAGATCGAGATCGGCGCGCCGATCACGATCAGCTGGCGCATCAGCATCCAGTCGATGCGCCAGATCCGGCCGAGCACGTGATATTTCCGGAACGGCCGGCGGTGATGGGCGAACCACAGCGCCGCCAGGAACATGCCGAAATTGATCATGGTGGTGGCGAGGCCGGCGCCGAACAGTTCCAGCCGCGGCAATCCCCATTCGCCGTGGATCAGGAGATAGACCAGCACGGCATTGGCGGGGATCGCGACCAGCGTGATCCACAACCCCGGCTCCGGCCGGTTGACCGCGCCCATGAAGCCCCGAATGGCGAGAAACCACAGCGCCGGCGCAATGCCCCAAGCGAGGCCAAGCAGATATTCCTGCGCCAGCCGCGCGGTCGCCGGCGCCTGACCCAGCGTCAGCAGGATCTGCTCGCCGTACAGCGGAGGCAGGATCATCGGCAGCGAAATGATCAGCGCGGCCCACAGCCCGACGCGCAGCGAACGCCGCACCATCCGCGGGTTGCGCGCGCCGAAGGCCTGCGCTGCCAGCGGCGCCACGGCGGACACCAGCCCCATGCCGAAGGTGAAGGTGATGAAGAACACCGAACTCGCCAGCGCCGCGGCGGCCACCGCGCCGTCGCCGAGCCGTCCGACCAGCGCCAGATCGGTGGTCATCATCGCGATCTGTCCGAGCTGCGTCAGCGCGATCGGCACCGCCAGCTTGAGCGTCTCGGTCAGCTCGAGGGTGAGGCGACTGCCGCGCGCGGTCACGCCGGCCGGCGCCCGCTCGATTTCATCAAGGGAGGTCATGGGGTGACACTAGCATCGCCGCTGGGTCGAAATGGTGGCTGGGGGCTTCGGATATCACGGAAGATGTCTCGCGGCCCGGCAATATCAGGAAAAATACTGAAACCCGCGAGGGATAATCCGGTTCGAACCGTAGTCCTCCTCGTGGGGTGCCTCCAGCGCCCCGTCGGCAACGAGGAGATCATATGACCATACGTAAAGCCCTGGCCCTTGTATTGTTCGCCGCCACGACGTCGGCCGATGCCGCTCCGATCATCGGTGCGGATTCGATTCGCTCGGCTGCCGAGGCTGCCACGCCGCTTCAAACCGTTGCTTGCGCGCGCTATGGCTGGCGCGGCCCAGGCATCTATCCGGGCTGCTTTCGACGACGCTACGCACCGGCCTATGTCGTGGCAGCGCCCTATTATATCCCGCCGCCGGTCTATGTAACGCCGCCGGTCCATGTCCGGCCGCCGCGGCGGTGCTGGATCGCAGGTGCATGGCGTCCGTGCTGATACGGCGCCTGCGGCCACGGTCGGCTCGATAAAGGGGAGCGCAGTCGCGCATGAACGAAGACCTGTCGGATGAGGCGCTGATGGCGGCGGTGGCCGCCCGTCAGCAGCAGGCATTCCGCATCCTGATGGGCCGTCACATGCAGCGCGCCGTCAGGGTCGCGCAGCGCGTCGTTCGCGATTCCGCCGAGGCGGACGATATCGGCCAGGATGCGTTTCTGCGGGTATGGAGCCACGCCGCTTCGTTCGATCCCGATATCGCGCGGTTTACGACATGGCTCTACCGGATCGTGCTCAACCTGGCGTTCGATCGGACGCGACGGCGGCCCCTCGCACCGATCGACGAGGCCAGCGATATCAGCGCTCCCGATCCCGAGCCGGTCGAGCGCCTGATTGCCGATGAGGAGCGCCGCGCGCTGGAACAGGCCATGGCTGGTCTATCGGAGCGGCAGCGCGGCGCCATCGCGCTCTTCCACATGGAGGGGCTGAGCGGCGAGGAAGCGGCCAGGGCGATGAATCTCAGCGCCAAGGCTTTCGAGTCCCTGTTGGCGCGGGCGCGGGCCACGCTCAGGGAGCACGTCGAGAAAATTCAGAATCCCAGGAGGTACGCATGACGCTCGATCAGTTCAGGAAGTTGGCGGAGATTTGGGGAGGGGACATCGATCGCTGGCCGGCCGCCACGCAGGCCGCCGCGCGGGACATGGCCGCTGGCGGCGAAGCCGGGCGCATTCTCGCCGAACAGCTTCGGCTGGATCGGTTGTTTTCGGTGGCCCCTGACGTGAGCGATGATCGCGCGGGACGGATCGGCTTTGCGGTCCTGCAGCGTCTGGCGAAGGCGGATCGCAATCCGCCGTGGTTTCGCCGGCTGTTGCGGCCGGCATCCTTCGTTCCCGCGGCCGGACTTGCCTGCTCCGCCATGGTGGGCCTCTGGCTGGCGGGAGAGTTGCCCTACCTGCAACAGCAGGAGGCGCTGTCGGTGGTCAGCATGGTGTTCGATGGCTCCGCCGTCACGTTGTGGGGGGTGCAATGACACTCCGGTCGGGCTTTCGACACGCTGCGCGCTGGCTCTTGCTGGCCTCGCTCTGCGTCAACGTCGCGCTTGCCACCTATATCGGGGTGCAGTGGTTTCAGCCTGGCCGGACGCTGGCCGGCGCGGCAATGCCGTTGCGCATGGTCGAGCGCGTCGCGGCGAGGTTGCCAGCGGAAGATGCGGATATCCTCTGGCGGATTTACCGCGAAAAGGAGCCGGAAATCCGGCCCTTGCAGGCGGACTATGTCCGCGCGCTGCTCAGGACCATGCAACTGGCCGGGCAGACGGAACTGGACAAGGATGCGTTGCGCGCGGCCGTCAAGGAATCCCGCGACAAGCGGCTGAAGATCGGCGACGCCGCGCTCGAGACGTTCATCACCACGCTGGAGCAGATTTCTCCGAAAGGACGGCGTCAACTCGTCGGCGGCTTTCGGGATCGCTAGATCGCGCGAGGGTTTTGGCCAGCTGGTGCGTATCACTTACATCGATCCGAACAAACTGCGGGAGATGGAAGCATCATGGTGCAGCGAATGAACACCGAAATCGGACGCGGTCGCGTCAGGACGTTTTCCCGGCCCACGGCCGTATTCGTGCGGGCGACGCTTGCGGCCGCCTGTCTGATCGGCCTCCTGGTCGTCTCGTTGTCGCGGGCCGGGGCCGAGGACGGACGCGCCGGCGCCCGGCAGGCCTGCGCGGCGGACTACAAGCGCCTCTGCGCGGGAACCAGCCCCGGTGGCGGCCGCATCCTCAAATGCCTCAACGATCATTTCGAGGGGCTGTCGGATGCCTGCAAACAGGCCGTCGGCGCGCGTGCCGGAAAGTGATGCGGGAAGCCCCGGCAAGGGGAGCGGTCACGCGTCGCGCGACCGCTCCGGCACGCGGGTGATTTTCGCGCCCAGCGCGTTGAGGCGCTCGTCGATGCGTTCATAGCCGCGCTCGATCTGGTCGGCGTTGTTGATGGTACTGACGCCCTTGGCGCAGACCGCGGCCAGCAGCATCGCCATGCCGGCGCGGATATCGGGCGAGGTCATCAATGCGCCGCGCAGCCGGCTCGGGCCCGCCACGATGGCGCGGTGCGGATCGCACAGCACGATGCGCCCGCCCATCGCGATCAGCTTGTCGACGAAAAACATCCGCGATTCGAACATCTTCTCGAACATCAGGATCACGCCGTCGCACTGGGTTGCGGTAACGATGGCGATCGACATCAGGTCCGCCGGGAACGCCGGCCACGGCTGGTCCTCGAGCTTGGGAACATGGCCGCCGAAGTCGTCCTGAATCTTCAGCGTCTGCTCAGATGGCACGACGAGGTCGTCGCCGTCGACCTCGCAGACGATGCCGAGACGCTCGAATCCCATCCGGATCGAGCGCAGATGCTCGACGCCGGCCCGCGCGATGCGCAATGGCGAACGCGTCACCGCGGCAAGTCCAATCAACGAGCCGACTTCGATGTGATCGGGCTGGATCGTATAGCTGGCCGGGCCGAGCGTCGCCGGCCCGTGCGCGATCATGGTGTTGGTGCCGATGCCCTCGATGCGGGCGCCGAGCGCGACCAGGAAATGCGCGAGATCCTGCACATGCGGCTCTGAGGCGGCGTTGCGCAGATAGGTCGTGCCATGCGCCGCCACCGCCGCCATTAGCGCGTTTTCCGTGGCCGTCACGCTGGGTTCGTCGAGGAAGACGTCGGCGCCCCTGAGCTTGCCGGCCCGGAATTCCAGCCGGTCGGTGGCGGTGACCGTGGCGCCGAGCTGTTCGAAAGCCAGAAAATGCGTGTCGAGACGGCGCCGGCCGATGACATCGCCGCCGGGGGGCGGCAGCATCACTTCGCCGCAGCGGGCCAGCAGCGGTCCTGCCAGCAGGATCGAAGCGCGAATCCGCGCGCACAGCACCGGGTCGAGGTCGGCGGCGCGAATGTTCTTGGCGTGGATGGCCAGCGTATTGCGCCCTTGCCATTCGGCCGACGCGCCGACCGAGCGGATCAGCTCGACCAGCGTTTCGGTGTCGCGAATCCGCGGCACGTTTTCGAGGATGACCGGATGCTCGGTGAGCAGCGCCGCCGCGATGATAGGCAGCGCGGCGTTCTTGTTGCCCGAAGGCTCGATGGTGCCGGACAGAAGGTGGCCGCCCTCAACGATGTATTGAAGGGCTGACACCGGACCGCTGCTCACACGTCGACGTTGGCGGCGAGGGAATTGTCCTGGATGAATTCGCGGCGCGGTTCGACCACATCGCCCATCAGCTTGGTGAAGATGTCGTCCGCCTCGTCGACTTCCTTGATCTTGACCTGAAGCAGCGAGCGCTCGTTGGTGTCGAGGGTGGTTTCACAGAGCTGGTCCGGGTTCATTTCGCCGAGGCCTTTGTAGCGCTGCAGCGCCACGCCCTTGCGGCCGGCGTCGGTCACCGCCTCGAACAGGCTGAGCGGTCCGTGGATCGGAGTCTCGGTGTCCTTGCGGCGCAGCATGCCCGGCTTCGGATAGGCTTCCTGCAACCTGGCGGCGTAATCGTCGAGCTTGCGCGCATCGGCCGAGCCGAGCAGCGCGTCGTCGATGATGGCGACGTCCTTGACGCCGCGCACGGTGCGTTCGAACACGAAGCCCTCGCCCTCGGTGAAGCGCCCGGTCCAGCCGCGATCGACTTCGTCGGCCAGCGCGTCGAGCCGTCGCGCGATATAACCCGCGGCGGCGTTGGCGGTGGCAATATCGCCGGTGATCTTCGGGTTCATCACGCCGGCAATCGCCGCTTGTTCGATCACCTCGCGGTTATAGCGGCTGTGCAGATTGTGCAGCGTGCCGCGGATGGCGCGGGCATCCTCCACCAGCGCCAGCAGGTCGCGGCCCTTGCGGTCCTCGCCCGATGCCAGCTTGAACAGACAGTCGTCGAGCCCGGTCGCGATCAGATAGTCTTCCAGCGCGCGTTCGTCCTTCAGATACTGCTCGGACTTGCCGCGCGTCACCTTGTAGAGCGGCGGCTGCGCGATATAGAGGTAGCCGGCCTCGATCAGCGACGGCATCTGGCGGAAAAAGAACGTCAGCAGCAGGGTGCGGATATGTGCGCCGTCGACGTCGGCGTCGGTCATCAGGATGATCTTGTGGTAGCGCAGCTTCGACAGATCGAAGTCATCGCGGCCGATGCCGGTGCCCAGGGCCGTGATCAGGGTGCCGATCTGCTCGGAGCCCAGCATCTTGTCGAAGCGCGCGCGCTCGACGTTGAGGATTTTTCCACGCAGCGGCAGCACCGCCTGAAATTCGCGGTTGCGGCCCATCTTGGCGCTGCCGCCGGCCGAATCGCCCTCGACGATGAACAGTTCGGACTTGGAGGGATCCTTCTCCTGACAGTCGGCGAGCTTGCCGGGCAGGGAGGCGATATCGAGCGCGCCCTTGCGCCGCGTCAGCTCGCGCGCCTTTCGCGCGGCTTCGCGGGCGGCTGCGGCTTCCACCACCTTGCCGACGATCACCTTGGCTTCGGCGGGATGTTCCTCGAACCACGCCGCCAACGCTTCGTTGAGGACGTTTTCGACCACCGGCCGCACTTCCGAGGACACCAGCTTGTCCTTGGTCTGCGAGGAAAATTTCGGATCGGGCACCTTGACTGAAAGCACCGCGGTCAGGCCCTCGCGGCAGTCGTCGCCGGTCAGCGCGATCTTTTCACGCTTGGCCATGGCGTCGGCATAGCCGTTGACCTGGCGCGTCAACGCGCCGCGAAAGCCGGCCAGATGGGTGCCGCCGTCGCGCTGCGGAATGTTGTTGGTGAAGCACAGCACGTTTTCATGATAGCTGTCGTTCCACCACAGGGCCGCCTCGACGCCGATGCCGTTGAGCTCGGCATTGATCATGATCGGCGAGGGCACCATCGGCTTCTTGTTGCGGTCGAGATACTTCACGAACTCGGTGACGCCGCCCTTGTACATCATCTCTTCGCGCTTTTCGACCGCGTGGCGCATGTCAGACAGCACGATAGTGACGCCGGAATTCAGGAAGGCGAGCTCACGCAGGCGATGCTCCAGCGTCGCGAAATCGTATTCGACGTTGGTGAAGGTCTCCTTGGAGGCGAGGAAGGTCACCTCGGTGCCGCGCTTGCCATTGGCATCGCCGACCACCACGAGCGGCGCCACCACGTCGCCATGGGCGAATTCGACGAAGTGCTCCTTGCCGTCGCGCCAGACCCGCAGTTGCAGCTTCTCCGACAGCGCGTTGACGACGGAGACGCCGACGCCGTGCAGGCCGCCGGAAACCTTGTAGGAGTTCTGGTCGAATTTTCCGCCGGCATGCAGCTGGGTCATGATGACCTCGGCGGCGGAAATGCCTTCGCCCTTGTGGATGTCGACGGGAATGCCGCGACCGTCGTCACGCACGGTGACCGAGCCGTCGGCATTGAGCAGGACTTCCACCGCGCTGGCGTGGCCGGCAAGCGCTTCGTCGATCGCGTTGTCGACGACTTCATAGACCATGTGATGGAGGCCGGAGCCGTCATCGGTGTCGCCGATATACATGCCCGGCCGCTTGCGCACGGCGTCGAGGCCCTTCAACACCCGGATCGATTCCGCACCGTATTCGATAGGAATGGAATGCTCGGTGTCGGCGATGGTTTGCCGGGCAGGTTCTGTCATGTGAGGCCTTCGAGGATGTCCCGAATCAGCGGCGAAAAACGGGCGCTGATCAGTCTGTTTGTGCCATGAAAGAGGCAATGCGCCTAGCGCAAAGTCTCTATCGGCAAGCTATTGAATAAGTGGGATTTTTTGAAGGTTTTTCAAGGCGGCCGGAAGTCGATTCCGAGGCCTGGCAAAAGCGCGATTCGGCAGGCGATCCTTGGTCCGGATATGCCGGCTTCCAGCCTCCGCGCCGATGGCAGAATGCGGGGTCGCCGGCGGCCTGAACGATAGGTCGCCGGCGCACGACGGCGGCTTGGGCAAGCCGCGCCGCTGTGGCCTCCCGTCAGTAAATCTGCAGCGACAACACCTCTCCGCTGGGCGCGATCATCACGCCCCAGGCGTCATCGGCGGTAACTTCGATCGTGTCGCTTTTCGCCGGACGACCCGCGACCTTGACCGAATAGGAGTATTTGCCGGCGGGAACGTCGAGCATCGGACGATCGGGCGATTGCGGTCCGCCGGCGCCGGGGGCGATCTTGACGGTCTGCTTGTTGATGCTGAGGGAGACCTCCTTGCCGCCCATATTGCCGAACACCAGCCTCGCCTGGCCCGGCTTCGGGATGACGTTGGCCTTCGCGGCCACGGCCGGATAGCGCTGGACCAAATTGATCGAGGTCTCGCCATTACTGCGGCCGAGCTTCAGCACGGCCGGTCCGTCGGACGAGGAAAACGCGAGTTTGACCTGCTCCGGCTTGATGACCGCGCCTTCCGCCGTTTCCTTCCATCCGCGTTTGCCGAGCTCGCTGCGGTAGAAAGCGAGCACCGCGTCCAGATCGGCGGGGACGCTGGCCTCGAGATCCCTGCGAAACGGGGCGTCGCTGCCGGGCACCTTGCCGGTGCCCATCATGCGCGTGGTGCGTTGCTTCGGCACCGGCAGGGCCGAATCGGCTTCGGCCTCGAGATCCTGCGCCGCCACCTTGGCGGACGATGCGCCGGATGCCTGGCCGGTTGCCGTTTCGGGTTTGGCCGCCGCCATGACGAGACCCGATCCGCCGGCGCTGACATTGACCTTGGGACCCATCTGCATGGCGGTAAGTGAAAGTCCCTTTCCGCCTCTCGAGAATTTCATCACCACCATGTTGGGCTTGTTGATGACCGAGGGCTGCTCCAGCCAGCCGAGCGGCTTCAGCGACCCCCGGTAGAACGCCGCCAGCGCCTTCACGCTGGAGGTGGAGTTGAATTCGAGTTTGCCATCAGCGCCGTCAAACTTGATGTTCTCGGCTCCCTCGGGAATCGGCAACGGCCTGGTCGTATCGGCGAGCGCGCGCAACGGCGCGTCCGACAGGCCAGCCGCCTGCGTGACCCGCCGCGCCTCGTCAGCGACCATCAGCTGCTGCGCGGTGGCCAGCGCATCCTTCAAGAATTTGCCGTCGGCTTCCTTCTTTGCCCTGGCCCGCGCCGCCAAGGCGGCTTCCTTCACCTGGGTGACGAGATTGACGAAGGTGAGATCGTATTTGTGCGCCAGCGTGAGCTGGGCCGTTTGATCCGCAGAGGAAAAGTTGAGCGTGACGTCCTTGTTGGTAATGACGGCGCCCTCAGCCTCTTCCTGCCAGCTTCGCGCCGTCAGCTCGCGGCGAAAGAATGCCAGTACGGCGGGCAAGTCGGCTGCAACCGTGCCCCCGACCCGGCGACGGACCGAGTCCGAACTGCCGGTACTGCCGAGGCCGGCCGTCATTTCCGGCATGGGCAGTCCGATCGCCTCGCGGGCGGCTTCAACGGTCCTCGGCTGCGCGAACGCCGCGATCTTGATCTCGACGCTGGTCTTGCCGTCGCCACGGCGCTGCAGATCCAGCATGATGGGCGGTTGCCTGGGGCCGCCGTCGCGAACGTCCCTGCTGTAATAGGCACGCGCGCCCGGCGCTGACGGTTCGTCGAGTTTGGCGTTCGGCCAGCGCACGGCGATCTCGGCTGTCGACAGCGCCGACCAGCCGGCGGCCAGCAACCCGTTGCGGAAGAAATCGAGGCTGGCCCCTACGGTGGCTGCGGTCGCGCAGCTCAGATAAGGTCGCAGGGAATCGTAGACGATGTCGGTCGCATCATCCGGAAACGGCACATCGGTGTAGAGCCGGTCGGCAGTGTAATGCACGACCGATTGATCCGGCCTGCCGCGCCCCTGCGTGAACGACACGTACAATCCATGCCGGCCCTTCTTGAACGAGGCCGGGCGACTGGATTGGCTCGACGGGTGCACGTATTCCTGCCAGCCGCTGGCGGCCAGCAGTTTTCGCGTCGCGGCGGACGTGATCGGCATCGCGGTCGAAACGGTGTAGTTCAAACGATGGGATTCTGTGCGCGTCGCATCTTCCACGGCGTCTTCCAGGCGCGGCAAGGTGCGGACGTCGATCATGCCGCCATCGGCGCGCGTGGCGGTCGGCGTGGCGACGACCAGGGCGAAGATCAAGGGCAGCAGGCGTTTGCCAGCGGGAATCAGCATCCCGCGCGTCGTTTCAAACATGTGTTCCCCGGAATTGGCCAGATCTGGTTTTTGATTTTCGGTCGCGCGACAGCGATGGCGCGTGGATGGCGCAACGGCTGACATCTAGTCTAGTCGCGCCGGCGGACCTCGAGGTTCAATCGGGACGGCGGGCGCACTCAGGCACGGCGGGTGATCTCGCCGGAATCGACCTCGAATACCTCGCCCGACGCGCCGATGTCGGCGAAGGCCGCGGGGTCGGCACCGGTCATCCAGACCTGCGAACCAAGTCTGGCGAGTTCTTCGAACAGCGATCTGCGCCGGCCGGGATCGAGATGAGCCACGACTTCGTCCAGCAGCAGGAGCGGCGTGATGCCGGTCATCTCAGCGACCAGGCTGGCATGCGCCAGCACGAGGCCGATCAGCAGCGCCTTCTGCTCGCCGGTGGAGGCGTCGCGGGCCGGCATGTTCTTCGGCGCGTAAATCACCTGCAGGTCGGTGAGATGCGGGCCGTCGAGGGTGCGGCCGGCGGCGGCGTCGCGGGCGCGGCCGGCGCGCAGGATCTCGCGGTAGCGATCCTCCACGGCGGTGGCGGGCTCGTTGACCAGTGCGTTTTCCATCCAGCCGTCGAGCATGATCCTTGCGGAAGGAAACGCCGATGCGTCGCCGCGCGCGCGCAGCATCGCGGCCAGCCGTGTCACTGTCTGGCCGCGCATCGCCGCGACGGCAACGGCAAGCTCGGCGGTTTCACGTTCGATCGCGTCGCACCAGTGGTCGTCGTAATTGCGCACCTCCAGCAGCCGGTTGCGCGAGCGCAAGGAGCGATCGAGCGCCGACACCCGGCTGGAATGCTCGGAGTCGATCGCCAGCACCAACCGGTCGAAAAACCGACGCCGCTCCGATGCGGCGCCGAGGAACAGTCCGTCCATCGATGGCGTCAGCCACACCATGCGCAAGTGATCGCCGAAGGCGGTGGCGGAACTGACCGGCTCGCGATCGATCCGGCAGCGCCGGCTGGAGGCGGCGCCCTCGCTGCCGGGCGGGTCGATGCCGGTGCCGAGCGTGGCGAGCCCCAGCGCGCCTTCGACCTCGGCGGAAACCGCCCAGGAGCCGTCGCCCTGGATATCGGCGACGTCATCGAGCGTGGCGCGGCGCAGCCCCCGGCCAGGCGTGAGAAACGAGATCGCCTCAATGCAGTTGGTCTTGCCGGCGCCGTTCGGCCCCACCAGCACGACCACATCGCCACGCGTCTGCAGGCTCGCGCTGCGATAATTGCGGAAATGCGTCAGCGTCAGGCGGTGGATGCGGGAGGCGGTCATGTTTGCTTGTCATTGCCGGGCTTGACCCGGCAATCCATCGTCCGCGTCAGCGGACAATTTCTTCGTACAAATCCCGCCAATCCGGATTGCTTGCAACGATCAGATCGATTTTCCACTCGCGCGACCAATGCTTGATGTTCTTTTCGCGCTGAAGCGCAACTGCTATGGTTTCGTGCGCTTCAAAGTATACCAGCGACTTGACGCCGTATCGCTTGGTAAAACTCTCGGCCAAGCCCCCACGGTGCTCGTAGACTCGCCGCACCAGATTGTTTGTCACGCCGATATACAGCGTTCCACCGAGTTTACTGGCGAGAATATATACCCAATAGGTCATTTTCTCGAAGGGGATGGATTGCCGGGTCAAGCCCGGCAATGACAAGTTGGTAAATTCGTCACACCCGCATCGGCATCAGCACGTAGAGCGCGCCTTTGGAATCCTTGTCCTGCACCAGGGTCGGCGACCCCGGATCGGCCAGCTTCAGGACCGCGACTTCGCCCTCGATCTGGGCGGCGATATCCAGCAAATAGCGCGAGTTGAATCCGATATCGAGCGCGTCGGAGGCGTATTCGACCTCGAGCTCCTCGGTCGCACTTCCCGAGTCCGGGTTGGTCACCGACAGCACCAGCTTGCCCGCGGACAGCGCCAGCTTTACCGCGCGGCCGCGCTCGCTGGAGATGGTCGAGACGCGGTCGACCGCGGCCTCGAAATCCTTCTTGTCGACGATCAGTTCCTTGTCGTTGTTCTGCGGGATGACGCGGCCGTAATCCGGAAACGTGCCGTCGATCAGTTTCGAGGTCAGCACCACATGGCC
>JAUXWH010000324.1 GCA_030681365.1 Bradyrhizobium sp. | reverse complement strand
TCCTCGAGATGCCGCAGCCGCTTGATCGAACCGGAAATCGTCTTCCAGTTGGTCAGCGTGCCGCCGAGCCAGCGCGAATTGACGAAATACTGCGCCGAGCGCTTCGCCGCTTCGGCAACGCCGTCCTGCGCCTGCCGCTTGGTGCCGACGAACAGGATACGGCCGCCCTTGGCGACGGTATCGCTGACCGCCTGCAGTGCGCGATGCAACAGCGGCACGGTCTGGGCGAGATCGATGATGTGGATGTTGTTGCGGGCACCGAAAATGTAATCCGCCATCTTCGGATTCCAGCGGTGCGATTGGTGGCCAAAATGAACGCCAGCTTCAAGCAGCTGACGCATAGAAAAATCGGGTAGCGCCATCGTGATATTCTCCGGTTGGTTCCTCCGGAAGCGTGTGAGCAGACGAGCCTTGCGGCCCGGCTGCCACCGGACGGCCTTTTGAGCCATGCTTCCGTGTGAGATGGGCCGCTATATAGCGGGATTCTGGGGGGAAGCAAGGTAAACCGCCCGATTTGCGCCCCACCGGCGGATATACCGGGTGCCCAGCCGGCAAATCCGAGGGTTTCCCCCGATAATGACCGCCCGGACGCCCCCTGCCTCGCCGTTCCAGGGAGGACGGACGTTCGCGCAATGAAGCCGTTCGATCAGGCGGCCGCTCCTCGCGCGATTGCACCGGGCACAGGTCGTTTCCATTTCTTTTCGGGGGCCGACGTCTTGCGCTGACGGCTTCGGCTTGCCGGAGGCTCGACCGAAATTTCCTTCAGCGAGCCCTCGCAGACGATCACCACCAGCAAGACGAGCTTCGCGCCGTTGTGCTGCATTCCCGCGCTGAGGGCCCTGCCGGAGCCGTATTGTTCGGCAATGGCGATGGTCTCGGAAAGATCGATGCCGGCCGCGGAGAAAGCGGCCAGTGTCGTCCGGCTCTCGTCGTCCAGCCCGGAGACAGGCGTTGTTGGCCCGGTGCTGACGGCCAGCCCGGTCGAAGCATCGACGGCGACCTCCCCCAATTCCCCGTTCAGCAGGACTTTCACTCTGTAGGCCGGATGGGGGGACGATCCGTCGAACCCGAGGTCGACGACCCGGGCGCCGGCGCCAAGCCGCTCGGCGATGGCAATCGCCTGCCGGGCCGAAATCCGGACATCCGCAAACGCCTCGATTTCCCGCAGGAGCGCCTCGCTTTCGGACTCACTGGATTGCGGGACAGAGGGAGGCGCAAGATCGGCGGATTCACGGCCGAAGGCCGCAACGGGCGCCATCGCCAGCATCAGCAGGACCGACGGCAAGATCAGCGAGATGAGACGCTTCGCAAATCTATCGACGCGCATGCATGTTCTCCTCAGACCGTCAGTGGCCGGCGACCGCCTGCGGCGCCGACGAAGTTCGGTAGGTTGTTGGATTCAGACCGTCGGATGGCGGAGATTTCGACCAGGCTCGACCGCTTCGCGCCCTGTCATAGCCGTACTGAAACAACCCGCGCATATAGGTGGTATCGAATCCCGAACTGGTCGCCGCGGGGATGCGCCCTTCGATGTAGGTCAGGTTGAAGCCGTATCTGTTGCGACGGCTGAAATCCCAGGTGCTGAAGAGGATCGAGCGCGTCTGCGTCTTGACCATGGTCGATGAGGATCGCGCCGCGATCTCGACCGTGCTGTTGGCAACGAGTTGAAACTCCGGCTCGACCTTGTTGTTGATCAGGATGTAGAGCTGCAGATCACCGGCCTTGTCACCGATCTTGGCCAGTTTGGCGTCGCGCAGCAGGAATGCCTCAGGCAGCGTCAGGACCGGCGCGGTCACGCCGCCGTCGACATGCATCTCCTGGAATTGCCTGCCGTCGGCTTCAGCGGTGACCAGCATCGGCGGAAACACCACCGGCACACTTGCCGATGCGGCGACGACATCCCTGAACAGGTTCAAGGCTTCCGGCGTGCGCAGCGAGGCGATCCTTCCCATGTCCCATATCGCGGTGCGCTGCGAGTCCAGGTTGGTCGTGACGATGAACAGCATCCGTCCCTTGGCGTATTCGGCGGCGACCGCAGCGACGAAGTCGACATCGATATAGTTGGCCACCAGTTCCCGCAGCCGCTTGTTACCGAACAGGCCCGCCCCGAAGATCGCGTTGAATGCGCTCGGCGCGTCGAGCAGGCTCTCGGCGACGCCGCTGGTGTAGAGATCCCGCAACGTCGCATCATGTTGCGGACCGAGGAACGCGAATGGCGCGATCAACGCGCCCGTGCTCACGCCCGAAACGATCGAGAACGAGGGCCGCGTGCCCGCCTCGGTCCAGCCGTTGAGAACGCCGGCGCCGTAGGCGCCGTCGGCTCCGCCGCCCGACAGCGCGAGGTAGGTGCGTGGCCCCCGCAACACGGCCTGCTGCCCGTTTTGCCGGAACGTGGAGGCCGGGTCGTCGGCATAGCGCCGCAGCTCCGTCAGATTGAGAATGCGCGCGGACGGCGCATCGCCCACGCCATAGGGCGTCCGCGGCAGCGATGCGCATCCGGCGACAACGAAGCTCAGCGCCGAAACGATCAGCAACGACAGGGACGGATGGCGACGGGTGCGACGCATGGCGTGTCCAGCCTGGGGGTTGATGCTCACGCGGACGGCATCGCGCCCTGAGGATGGCGTTTCATGGAAACCGGAGGCGACGCGCCGGCCGGTTGGGCGGCCAATTCGAGATAGTCCCGGTGGATCGCCTGGATGGTCTTGCGGTCGTCGAACTTGACCCGCCAGCTGCTTGGAGACCCGCTCCCCACGATCAGCCCTTCGCGATCGCCGTATTTGGGATGCCGTTCCCGGCCGAGCGGGCTCATCCGGACGCGGGCGCCGCGGAAGAGGAACGGCACAGGCAGGCTGGTTTTGACGGCTTCGGACATCGCCTGAGGACCCAGTGAGTAATCACTCAATTTACAAGTAAGCGATCACTCACTAATATTGCGTTGCGGCAAAGTCAAGCTGAACGAATGAATCGCAAGGTCACAGAAAGGTGCGTGCGGAAAGCAAACCGGCCGAAATCTCGGCCCTCTTCGGTGTCGACCGAACGAGGATTTCGTTCCCCGGACGCAGTGCAGCGCGAAGCGGTGCGCTGCTGATCCGGGTCCATCGTTGTGCCCCGCATGCGTCCCGGCTCTGCGGAGCAGCGTGAACACTGCACCGCGTCCGGGACACGAGGCTTTTTACCCCCGCCGGACCGAGCATCGGAAGCCTATGTCAGGCAGCACTTCTTGAATTTTTTCCCGCTGCCGCAGGGACAGGGATCGTTGCGCCCGACTTTGCGCAGGGGGTCGCGGACGGGAATCCCGAGAGATTCCTGTGCCCATTCGGGCGTATCGGTGTTCAGCATCTGCGGCTTGAGATCGACCCATTTGGACAATTCCGCGACTGTCTCCCCGAACGGAGTGAGGTCACCGCCGGAATGAAGCGGTTCGGCTTCGGGATACTCGACCGAGTATTGCAGGTCCTCTTCGAAATCCCGCAATTCAAGCCACTCGGGATCGATCGATCCGCGCTGAAACGCCTGCAGCGCCAGCGGCTTTAGTTCGGTCAATCCGAGCCAGGCCACCGCGTCGATCCAGCCGCACCAGACGAAGCAATCCTTGCGCGGTTCGAGTTGCGAAAAGCAATCGCGCAGGAAGGCCACGGTCGCGTCACGCGACAACTCGCCACGACGTGTCAGCATGGCGATGGTCTGCAACATCTTGGCGCGAACGTACTCGTCGGCTTCCGGATCGCGAATGATCTGATAGAGCGGTTCGGGATCGCCATCGAAAACGGCCGCCATCACGCGATGGCTCGTCATCGTGATGCTGTTGCCGAGGATGCCGTCGATAACGTCGGGCGGCAGCCGCAGGAATACGGCCAGCGGCCAGTAGGCGGATTTTTCACGCCACTCGCCGAGCAGATGAAAGATGAAGAACAGGGCGTCGGGGTTTGCCGGCCCTTCCAGCGAAAGGAAATCTTCCAGCGTGCGCAGGAAGGCAGGGACCATCGCCTCGCGATTGGCCTGGGCGGCGCGAATTGCCGCGACCGGCAACTGCTCCGCCTCTCCCAATTTCTCGATCACCCGCGCGGGATCCATCATCCACTCCCTGAACGGACGCAGCCCGGACCAGCCTACAACTGCTGCACGTCCACCACGCCGGACACCGCCTTGATGGCGCCGGCGATCTGCGGCGAGACCCTGAAGCGGCCGGGCAGCTTCATTTCCACTTCGGTTTCGAGGTCGAGCATCATCACCAGCGAGACGTCGCCGTCGCCACCGCCGGGCGCCACGGTAACCGGTTTTGCCTGAGGACCGCGCGCAGGGCCGCCCTGCCCCGCTTCGGACATCGACAGCCGCTTGGCGATGGATTCGAGCGGCTTGGTGTCGCGCACGAAGATGCGAAGGCCCTTCTGGGTTTTGGCCGCGGCCGCGTCCAGCGGCTCGGCATGCAGCACCCGGGCGCGGACGTCCTCGCCCTGCAGCTCGGCGCCGAGCTGCAGCAGCACCGCCGCTCCCGGCTCCAGCACGTCGCGGTACTGCGCCAGTCCCTCGGAGAACAGCACCGCTTCGAAATGGCCGGTCGGATCGGACAGGCCCATGATGCCCATCTTGTTGCCGGTCTTGGTGCGCCGCTCCATGCGGGACACCACCGTGGCGGCCACCTTGCCCGCGGTGGCGCCGATTTTGACGGCGCGGGAAAACTCCGCCCAGGTCTGCACCCGCAGCCGCTTCAGCACGGTGGCGTAGTCGTCGAGCGGATGGCCCGACAGGAAGAAGCCGATGGCGTCGTATTCGCGCCGCAGCCGCTCGGCCGGCAGCCAGGGCTCGATCTGCGGCAGCATGATGGTCGGTGCGTCGGCTGCACCGCCGAACATGTCGTTCTGCCCCATGGTCGCCGCTTCGTGGCTGCGCTGGCATGCCGACAGAATGGCCTCGGCGCCGGCGAACACCCGCGCGCGGTTGGCATCCAGGCCATCGAAGGCGCCGGCCGCGGCGAGGCTTTCGATCACGCGCTTGTTGATGGCGCGCGGATTCACCCGTGCGGCGAAATCCGCCAGCGAGGTGAACAGGCCTTGCTTGCGCGCCTCGACGATCAGGTCGACCGCCTGGCCGCCGACGCCCTTGAGGCCCGCCAGCGCATAATAGATGGTGTTGTCGCTGACCTCGAAGGTGGCGCCGGATCGATTGACGCTGGGCGCCTCGACCTTGATGCCGAGCCGTTGCGCTTCGGCGCGGAATTCCGAGAGCTTGTCGGTATTGCTGAGGTCGAGCGTCATCGACGCCGCCAAGAACTCCACCGGGTAATGCGCCTTCATGTAGGCGGTGTGATACGACACCAGCGCATAGGCCGCGGCGTGGCTCTTGTTGAAGCCGTAATCGGCGAACTTTGCCAAGAGTTCGAAGATGGTGTCGGCCTGCGCCTTCGGCACGTTGTTCTTCATGGCGCCGGCCACAAAGATGGCGCGCTGCTTTTCCATCTCGGAGCGGATCTTCTTGCCCATGGCGCGGCGCAACAGGTCGGCGTCGCCGAGCGAGTAGCCGGCCATCACCTGGGCGATCTGCATCACCTGTTCCTGATAGATGATGACGCCGTAGGTTTCCTTCAGGATCGGCTCCAGCATCGGATGCAGGTATTCCGACTC
>JAUXWH010000322.1 GCA_030681365.1 Bradyrhizobium sp. | reverse complement strand
GACGCGCAACTCGTCCGCAATCGTCATGGCCCGGTCGGGCGGTGGATCATGGAATGGAAATGTGATGAGTGCCTTTTCGCGAAACCGGCGGCGTATCCTCAGCCTGTGGCTGCCGCGCCTGCCCATCGACCGCATCAAGCGGCAGCTCACGCAGGGCAGCGTCGCGCCGGCTAACCACACGCACACTGCGCCCCCTCTCCCGCTTGCGGGGGAGGGTCGGGGTGGGGGTGCCGCCGCGAGTCCTCAAGAAGAACCCAGCATCGTCGTCGCCAAACAAAACAATGCGCTGCAGATTTTCGCGCTCGATGACGCCGCAGCACGTCTCGGCCTTGTCATCGGCCTGCCACTCGCCAATGCCCGCGCGATCTGTCCGCAGCTGAAAGTGTTCGATGCCGACGAAGCGGCTGACGCCAAAGCACTGAGCGACATCGCCGCCTGGTGCGACCGCTTCACCCCGCTGGTGGCGCTGGATCCGCCGCAGGGCCTGTTGCGCGACATCCCCGGCGGCGCCCCTCGGGTCGGCGGCGAGGCCATGCTGATGAGAATCGTGTGCGGCGCGCTGACCCGGCAGGGTTTTGCCGTCAGCGCCGCGATTGCGGGCACGTCGATTTGCGCGCGCACCATGACGCGCCATGTCTCCGGCCACATCGTGCCGGATGGCGGCGAGGCCGAGGCGATAACACCGCTGCCGGTATTCGCGCTCGGCGCCGATGAGGCCATCACCCGCGGCTTGCGCCGCGCCGGGCTGAAGACCATCGGCGATGTGGCTGGCCGCGCGCGCCACGAAATCACGGCGCGGTTCGGCGATGATTTTACCACTCTGCTGGAGCAGGCGCTGGGGCAGGGTGACGCGCCGATCAGCCCCTTGAAACCGCTGCCGGACTACATCGTCGAAAAACGGTTTGCCGAACCGGTCGCCACCGAGGGCGTGATATCCGCGACCTTGTCCCGGCTGGCCGCGATGCTGGTCGCGGCGATGGACCGGCAGGGCAAGGGCGCGCGGCGGCTGGAAGCCCATTTCTTCCGCACCGATGGCGCGGTGCGCGCGATTGCGGTCGATACCGGGCAACCCGTCACCCGGCCTGAGGTGATCGACCGGCTGTTTCGCGAGCGGCTCGAAGCATTGGCCGATCCGCTCGATCCCGGCTTCGGCTTCGATCTCATTCGCTTGTCCGCCAGCCGTGTCGAAATCGTAGTGCAGCAGCAGCGCGATCTCGATGCCAATGTGCACGACAATGACGAATTGGCGGCCCTGATCGACCGCATCGCCGCGCGGATTGGCGGACCGCGCGTGGTCGTGCACCTGCCGCAGGACACCCATATTCCGGAACGCGCGGTCATGGCGGCCCCGGCGCAGCATCACCTGGCCGCGGCGCAAGCGGCGGCGTGGCCGGCGCGGGTTGACAGCGAACCGCCGTTGCGGCCGCTGCGGTTGTTCGCGCGGCCGGAACCGATCAAGGTGATCGCGGAAGTGCCGGATGGGCCGCCGGCGTGGTTTCAATGGCGGCGGGCGTCCCACACGGTGATGCGCGTGGAGGGTCCGGAACGCGTCGCGATGGAGTGGTGGCGATCGCAGCGGGAAATGCTGACGCGCGATTATTTCCGCGTCGAGGACGAAACGGGTTTGCGGTTCTGGCTCTACCGCGACGGTTTGTATGATCGCGAGATCGCGCAGCGCGCGGGCGAAATCGTGCAGCCGAACTGGTTCGTGCACGGGCTGTTCGCATGAACGCGTCTGACGGCACGGCCTATGCCGAAATCGGGATCACCACGAATTTCTCGTTCCTGCGCGGTGGATCGCATCCCCAGGAGTATGTGCATCAGGCGGGTGCATTGCGTCTTGCCGCCATCGGCATTGCCGATCACAACACCCTGGCCGGCGTAGTGCGGGCTTATAAGGAGCTGGAAAACCCCGAGGTCACATGTAAACCGAAGCTCCTGATCGGCTCGCGCCTCGTCTTTATCGACGGCACGCCTGATATTCTGGTCTATCCGCGCGACCGCGCCGCCTACGGCCGGCTCTGCCAGCTGTTGACCCGCGGCAAGCGCGGCGACGATGCCGACAAGACCGAGAAGGGCGAGTGTCGCCTTGGTCTCGACGATCTGCTCGAATTCGCCGCAGGACAGCTCATGGTTTTGACGCTGCCGCATCGCTTCGAGCCGGAAAAAGCCCTCAAAATTCTCGACCGGTTGCAGCGCAGCCGCGCCGATGGCGTGTGGCTGGCGGCCAGCCTGTTGTATCGCGGCGATGACAGACGCCGCCTGGCGCGGCTGCAGCGGATCGCGGCAACCGCCCGCGTGCCGCTGCTGGCGACCAACGAGGTGCTGTATCACCATCCCGCCCGTCGCCCGCTGCAGGATGTGCTCTCCTGCATTCGCGAGAAGACCACCATCGACCTCATCGGCAAACGTCTTGAAGCCAATGCGGAGCGCTATCTCAAGCCGGCCCACGAAATGGCGCGGTTGTTTCGCGACGTGCCGGAGGCGCTGACGGAAACCATAGGGTTTACGAATCGCATCGATTTTTCGCTGGACCAGCTGAAATACCAGTATCCCGACGAGCCGGTGCCGCCGGGCAAGTCCGCGCAGCAGCATCTGGAAGACCTGACATGGGCCGGCGTCAAACAGCATTTTTCCGACAACATTGACGACAAGCTCCGCGCCACCTTGCGAAAAGAGCTCGACCTCATCGCCGAACTGAAATACGCGCATTACTTTCTCACCGTGCACGACATCGTCCGCTATGCGCGCAGCCAGAACATCCTCTGCCAGGGCCGGGGCTCGGCGGCGAACTCGGCCGTCTGCTACGTGCTCGGCATCACCTCGGTCGATCCGACCAAGGTCGATCTGCTGTTCGAACGGTTCATTTCCAAGGAGCGGCTGGAGCCGCCCGATATCGACGTCGATTTCGAGCATTCGCGGCGCGAGGAAGTGATGCAGTATGTCTACCGCCGCTATGGCCGCCACCGTGCCGCGATCATTGCCACCGTCATTCACTATCGCCCGCGCAGCGCGATCCGCGACGTCGGCAAGGCGCTGGGGCTGACGGAAGACGTCACCGCGGCATTGGCCGATACCGTGTGGGGCAGCTGGGGCAAGGGCCTCGACGACATGCAGGTGCGGCAGGCCGGGCTCGATCCGCAAAATCCGATGGTCGGGCTCGCGGTCGAACTCGCGGGAGAACTGATCGAATTTCCGCGGCATTTGTCGCAGCATGTCGGCGGCTATGTGCTGACCCAGGACCGGCTCGACTCCTATGTTCCGATCGGCAACGCCGCGATGGACGACCGCACCTTTATCGAATGGGACAAGGACGACGTCGACGCCCTCAACATGATGAAGGTCGATGTGCTGGCGCTGGGGATGCTGACCTGCATCCGCAAATGTTTCGACCTGATCGCCGATCACAAGGGCGAGCGTTACGAGCTGGCGACAGTCCCGCAGGATGTCCCCAAGGTCTACGACATGCTGTGCCGCGGCGAGTCGCTCGGCGTGTTCCAGGTCGAAAGCCGCGCGCAGATGAACATGCTGCCGCGGCTGAAGCCCCGTGAATTCTATGACCTCGTCATCGAGGTCGCGATCGTACGGCCCGGCCCGATCCAGGGTGACATGGTGCATCCCTATCTGAAGCGCCGCAAGATGAAGCCGGAAGATATCGAATATCCCTATCCGAAAGGCGGCAACAAGGATGAGCTGCGCAACGTCCTGCACAAGACCCTCGGCGTACCGCTGTTCCAGGAGCAGGCGATGCGGATCGCGATCGAGGCGGCAGGATTTACTTCAGAAGAAGCGAACGGATTGCGCCGCGCGATGGCGACGTTTCGCAATGTCGGCACGATCGGAAATTTTGAAGAGAAGATGACCGGCAACATGATCCGGCGCGGCTACGATCCGGAATTCGCAAAAAACTGCTTCAACCAGATCAAGGGATTCGGCTCCTACGGTTTTCCGGAAAGCCACGCCGCGAGTTTTGCCCAGCTGGTCTATGTCTCGTCATGGCTGAAGCATTTTCATCCCGACGCATTCTGCTGCGGGCTGTTGAACTCGCAGCCGATGGGCTTTTATGCTCCGGCGCAGATCGTCGGCGATGCCCGCGCCAACGGCGTCGAGGTGCGCGAGGTCGACGTGTCGTTCAGCCATGCGCAGAACACGCTGGAGGAGGGGAGCGGGAAGTATTGCGCCGTGCGGCTCGGCTTCCGCCAGATCGATGGCTTCAAATGGGTTGATGCGGACGAGGAGCGGTTGAAGGCCTCTCAACCGTCATTCCGGGGCACGCGAAGCGTGAACCCGGAATCCATAACCACGATCGGGAGTATAGATTCCGGGTTCGTCGCTGTCGCGACGCCCCGGAATTACAGCAATCCCGACGACTGGGCCGAGCGCATCGTCGCCGCGCGGGCGCGCCGTCCCTTTACCTCGCTGGAGGATTTTGCCCGCGACACCAGCCTGCCCAAACGCGCGCTGATCCTGCTGGCGGATGCCGATGCGTTTCGCTCCATCGGGCTCGATCGCCGCGCCGCACTGTGGGCGGTGCGGCGGCTGCCCGACGACGTGGCGCTGCCGCTGTTCGAAGTATCAGCCGCGCGCGAGCAGCCGGACGAGAACGCGCGGCCATTACCCGAGATGCCGCTGCCGGAACAGGTAGTCGCCGATTACCAGACCATCCGGCTGTCGCTGAAGGGCCATCCGATGGAATTTCTGCGGGCGATGTTTACTGGGGAGCGTGTCGTCGCCTGCAGGGATGTCTGTCATGCCAACGACAGAAAGCGTGTCCGCTGCGCCGGCGTGGTGCTGGTGCGGCAGCGGCCGGGCAGCGCCAAGGGCGTGGTGTTCATGACGCTGGAGGACGAAACCGGCATCGCCAATATCGTGGTGTGGCCGACGGTGATGGAAAGGTTCCGCAAGGAAGTGATGGGCGCGCGGCTCCTTCTGGTCGAAGGCTATATCCAGAGCAGCCCCGAACAGGTGACGCACCTGGTCGCGCAACGGCTCACCGACCGCTCGCACGACCTGATCGGACTCGCCAACGATGCGCTCGGTCGCAAGCATGCCGTGCCGGCCGGCCCGGCGCTGATCGAGCCGCTCAACGACGATCCTCGCGAGCATCCGGACAATCCCGCCCAGAAAATCCGCCATCCGCGCAACGTGCGGATCCTGCCGCCGTCAAGGGATTTTCATTGAGGCCGTCATGCGCCCGAGGCGGCACAGGCTCGACCGTGGCGTCGGTTGCCATTCGCCGAGTTGAGCGGCTACAAGATGCGCATAACCTGTCGGTCGCGCTGCCTTCAGCGGCGCAACCGGCCAACAACAAGAACAGGGCGGATCATCATGCATAAAAAACTTCTCGCGCTATCAGCAGCATTCGGAGTCGCAGTCTGCGGATCGGCCTGGGCGGCATGGCCGGAGGACAAGCCGATTGAAGTCATCATCGGCTTTGCTCCCGGCGGGGCAACCGATGTGATGGCGCGCAAACTGCTGCCCTTCGTCGAAAAGAGACTCGACGGCAAGGCCAAGTTCGTGGTGCTGAACAAGCCGGGTGCCGGTGGCGAGATCGCGTTTGCCGGGATTGCTCGCGCCGCGCCCGATGCCTACACGATGGGCGTGGTCAACGTGCCCGGCTACAACTTCCTGCCGCTGACGCGAAAAACCCAGTACAGCATGGATGAAATACGCCTGGTCGCGCGCGTGGTCGACGATCCCGGCGTGATCGTGGTGAAGGCGGAAAGCAAATTCAAGAACCTTTCGGACGTTCTGGCCGAGTTGCGCAGCAAGCCGGGCTCGGTCACCTTCGGCCACAACGGTGCGGGTACCAACGGCCATCTGGCGATCCGCATGCTGGCGGGCGCTGCCAAGGTCGTGCCCAACGAAATTTCCTATCGCGGGACGTCGGCGCAACGGACCGATCTTCTGGGCGGCCATCTGGAGGTCGGAATGGTCAGCCTCAGCGAACTTCCCGAACTGCACGGCGGCAACAAGGGACCGCTCCGCGCCATCGCAATCTTGTCCAGGAAGCGCTTTCCGTCGCTTGCCGACGTTCCGACGGCAGAGGAGGCAGGCGTCGCGGTCACAAGCACGGCGGAACGCGGCTTTGCGGTTCCAAAGGGCGTTCCCGACGACATCGTCAAGAAGCTCGAAGCTGCCATTGCCGATAGCCTGCTCGATGCCGAATACATCAAGAGTTCGCCCGGCGACGCGCCCGTTCTCGCCTTCATGCCCGGCCCGGAATGGCAAAAGCGCCTCGATAACGCGACGCAAACCCTGCGGCCGCTGGCCGACGAGTTGAAGGCGAGCGAGACAAAATGAGCAAGGCCATCCCCAGGGAATGTCGTGGAACTCCTTCACTGATTTGCCTGCCGGTTTGAATCCATGCCTCGCTCGGCCACCGACAAAAAAATATTGTCGAGCATGCGTTGCGCCAAAGCAAAATTGTTGAGCAAATCCACCCGACGGGCAAATCACCCAAAAGTCCGTCAAGCCCCTGAAGCAAAAATATTCTGATTTTCAGAATTCGCAAATCAGTCTATATCCTTCGCGTCCCGCTCCATCAAGAGGGGCGCTTCGCGAACGTCACGGACGTCGGAGCGGGATGCGGTGGACGCCATGGCGCGCGAGACGGGCGAGCCGAGGCGGACGGCCAAGGCGTGTGGTTCCGACACCCCTATGCTGGTGTCAAGCTTGCGGCGGTTCCGCAGGCGACGGTGGCAAAAGTGCAAGGCTCGCCGAGGAGATCACGCAGCAACCGTAAAACACTGCGCGGGGATGCCGGGTGTTCCCGGTGTGACCGTGGCGCATTATGCGCATGTTTTTTTGCCGCGGGCGCATCGGCGCCCGGCATCCCCGCACCCTCTGATTGGAGGGCGAGAAGAAAATTCCAGCAAGTCTCGGGCGAGTGGCGCCGCGAGAATTATACGCATGTCCGGAGAAGCGTCATTGCGAGCCAACGGGTCGCGCGAACGCGCGCCCGATGACAGGCTCCGCGAAGCAATCCATCTTTTGGCGCTGTGCAATGGATCGCTTCGTCGCCTCCGCCTTCGCCCGGGCTCGGCGGACAAGAGCTCCTCGCAATGAGGAGCGGTACCTCGTCATGGCCGGTCCATCTGCCGGGGAGGAGATGAGAACAGGTCGGTCGAACTGCGCCGGATCGAGCACCCATATGGGCATGCGCCCACTTCTTCTGCCCACTCCATTTGTGGTTGACGCCTTCCGGCGGTTGGCCCCTGATTGCAGGCAGGATCAAGCCGCGGGAGATCAACCATGCGGGTCGAGGAAAACCGGGGACACGCCACCGCCGATCAGGTGCTCGGCGAAATCCGCGATTATTGCCGCGCCACGCAGACCGCCGAATCCACTTTCGGGCGCCTGGTCGTCAATGACGGCAAGCTGGTGTCGCGCTTGCGCGATGGCGCGAAGATCACCACCGGCACCCTCGACAAGGTGCGCGCCTATTTGTCCGAGCACCGCGGCGCGTTACCGGCTGCGCCCGGCCAGCCGCCGGTGCCGGCGAGGGTGGTCAATGGTTCCGGCGCAGCGGCTAACGTGGCGCCCGCCGGCTTCCGGTTCTTCGACAACCGCCAGAAATATCTGCTGTTCGTCTCGACCTGCAGCGAGAAGACCGAAGTCGCCAGCCGGATTTCGCTCGAACTCGGCAATCTGCAGCCTGCGCCACCGGCGCTGCGGATCTTCGATGCGGGGGTCGGCGACGGCACCGTGCTGTCGCGGGTGATGCGGGCAGTGCACGCCCGCTTTCCCACCATGCCGCTCTACGTCGTGGCCAAGGAGATCAGCTACGAAGACGTCCGCCTGATGCTGGAGAAGATGGCCGACCGCCTGTTCGAGCATCCCGCCACCGTGCTGGTCATCACCAATCTCTATTATGCCGAGGCGCCGTGGCTGACGCCCCGTTCGGCGACGGCGGCGCAGAGCCTGATCTGGAAGGACGTCGCGCTGTCGGGCAATACCGCGCACGGCTTTGCCGAGCAGATCGGCGAACTCGAAGGCTTTCTGGCAGAGAACTGGCGCGCGGGGATCAGTCCGACCACGGGCAACCCGGTCTATCAGCGGCCCATCGTCCTGACGCTGCGGCGCGAGGACCATTCATTCCTGCTCGATCCGATCATGCCGCGGCCGGGGCGGGTGATGGCGGACTACGATCTGGTGATTGCCTCGCAGCCCTACCGGGCGCGGGCCAGCGTCGAGTTCAAGGCATCGAAGGTAGTGGCGCCGCTGGTGCGATCGCTGCGGGCGGGCGGCCGGTTGATCGGCATCCATTCGCATGGCGGCGATCCCGGCATGGAAATCATCGACGGGGTCTGGCCCGGCGACAATCCCTTCACGTCGGACCGTCACGCCATCCTGCGACAGGTCAAGCATGAACTCGGTGCGGCGGCGCGGCACTACAATTTCAACGTATCGTCCGACGCCCGCTCGATCTTCCGCTACCACATGCACACGCTGCCGGACGAGGTCTCGGGGCCGATCGGTACCTCGACGCTGTTCGCAGCGTGGAACGCGGCGATCTATGTCGCGCAAATCGAGGATGTCAGGCTGTCGGAGGTGGTCCGCGACGGCCGTTACCTCGAAGCCACCGACCGGGTGCTGAAGAAATACGGCGGCCTCTGGTTCAACGATGAAACCTATGTGATCTCGCGCCGCCGCGCCCAGGCCTGACCACGGGGAGGGAGCCGTGACCGCACCCGACCTGATTCCGTCCCGCGACCTCGCCACGCTGCTGTCGTCCGCTTCGGTCGAGGTCTCCTCGCGCGGACATCAACTGGCGGAGTTGCGCGATCACTTCGTCCCCGGCACCGACGTCACCATCACCTTCCTGCCCGGCGACAATTGTCGTCACAACGTCGAGACGGCCACGGCCCTGCGCCGCGCCGGTTACAACCCGGTCCCGCACATCGCCGCGCGCGAAATGGTCTCGCGCGAGGCGCTCGACGATTTCCTGGCGCGGCTGCGCGGCGAGGCCGAGGTTACGCGCA
The DNA here is from genome assembly GCA_030681365.1 of Bradyrhizobium sp. GTDB lineage: Bacteria > Pseudomonadota > Alphaproteobacteria > Rhizobiales > Xanthobacteraceae > Bradyrhizobium. Next base: position 14,902 of record JAUXWH010000322.1, on the reverse strand, counting down.
TCCTGCTGATATCAGGCGATACCGCGCTTGCCAGGGGGCCGTTCAAATCGAGCCTCGATGTCCGCGCTAGCGGATTGCTCGAGGCCCGCGGCATCGCGCGATTGAGCGTTGCGGGGCATCCCGAAGGCCACCCCTATCTGGAAACGGCTGAAGCGCTTGATGTGCTCGACGCGTGGCGAGATTGGGGACACGAGCGAAAAATTCATGTCGAGGTCATGACGCAATTCTGCTTCGAGAGCGCGCCGGTTCTGGAATGGATCGGTGGGCTGCAGGCGCGCGGCATCCAGCTTCCGGTGATCGTCGGGCTCGCCGGCCCGGCGACGCCGGCCACGCTGATGAAATTCGCGCTCCGCTGCGGTATCGGCAGTTCGATGCGGGCGGTGCGCAGCCAGATCGGCCGGTTCGGCCGGCTGCTCATCGACACCGGGCCGGACGAGGTCATGCGCGGCCTGCAGTCGGCGCCCGAAGCTGCGACGGCAGCAATCGCCGGATTCCACCTGTTTCCGTTCGGCGGCCTGCGCAAGTCCGGCGAATGGCTGCGGGGCTGCGGCCCGCGAAAACATCGAGTTGCCCCGAGCATCAGCTGACAGCGCGTCTGGGTTTGCCGCGGGCGGCGCGGTCGCCTCAGGGCGCGCCGTCAATGATGATGAAATCGATGTCTGCATATTTTCCGACGGATAGGCCGATGGAAGTATACTAGGCTCGGGCCGCTCGAATCCCTGAGCCCCGCCGGCAATGCCGGCCCATATTGCGCCGGATGGAATCCCGATGCCAAAGAAATTCACCGGCCCCAATGACATCGCGGAAGACATCATCCGCGATGTCGGCACCAACCTCGTGGTCGGGCTGCCGCTCGGGCTCGGCAAGGCCAACCATATCGCCAATGCGCTCTACGCGCGCGCCGTCGCCGACCGCGCCATCAACCTGACCTTCCTTACCGCGCTGACGCTGGAAAAGCCGAGGCCCAAAAGCCTGCTGGAGCGGCGCTTCATCGCGCCCGTCATCGACCGGCTGTTCGGCGGCTATCCCGATCTCGCCTATGCCGGCGCGTTGCATGCGGATGCGCTGCCGCCCAATATCAAGGTGATCGAGTTCTTCTTTCTGGCGGGGAAATGGCTGCACGCGCCGTTCGCGCAGCAGCATTATATCTCCGCGAATTACACCCATGCGTCATCCTATCTGCTGGCGCGCGGGCTCAACGTCGTCGCCCAGCTGGTGGCGAAGCGCGTCGTCGATGGCGAGACCCGCTACAGCCTGAGCTGCAACACCGACACCTCGCTCGATCTGCTGCGCGCCCGCGCCGAGGGGCGCGCCGCCTTCAAGGTGTTCGGGCAGGTCAATTCCGAACTGCCGTTCATGCCGGGTGCGGGCGATCTTGCGGCAGAAGAATTCAGCGCCGTGCTCGATGGTCCCGAGACCGATTTTCCGCTGTTCGCGCCGCCGGCCGAGCCGGTGAGCGACACCAAATACGCCATCGGTCTGCATGCCGCGACCCTGGTGCGCGATGGCGGCACACTGCAGATCGGCATCGGCCAGATCGGCGACGCGCTGGCGCAGGGGCTGACCGTACGCCACCGCGACAACGCAGGGTTTCGCGAGATCATGCAGCGGCTTTCGCCCCGCGCGGAGCAACTCTCGGCGCTGGAGTTCGCAGCCTTCGAAAAGGGTCTCTACGGCGTCAGCGAGATGCTGACCGAGGCGTTTATCGGCCTGATCGAGGCCGACATTCTCAAGCGCGAGGTCGATGGAGTGGCGCTGCATGGCGCGTTCTTCCTCGGGCCGAAATCGTTCTATCGCGCGTTGCGGGAGATGGCGCCGGATCGGATCGCCCGCATCCAGATGATGCCGGTGTCTTTCACCAACGAGCTCTACGGCGACGAAGTGGTAAAACGGCGCGCCCGTGTCGACGCCCGCTTTATCAACAATGCGATGATGGCGACGCTGATGGGAGCCGCCATTTCCGACGGCCTCGAAGACGGACAGGTCGTCAGCGGCGTCGGCGGCCAGTACAATTTCGTGGCCCAGGCGTTTGCGCTGGCCGGCGCCCGAGCGATTCTCACGGTCGAAGCGACCCGGCAAGGCAAGGCGAGGACGCATTCGAACATCCGCTGGAACTATGGCCACGTGACGATTCCCCGCCACCTGCGCGATGTCACCGTCACCGAATACGGCGTCGCCGATCTCAGGGGAAAATCCGACGCCGATGTCATTGCGGCGATGCTCGGCGTCGCGGATTCCCGCTTTCAGGACGAACTGGCGCGGCAGGCCATGGATGCCGGCAAGTTGCCAAAGAATTTCGAAATCCCGGCGGACAAGCGGGAAAACTGTCCGGAGCGCATCAAGGCCGCCTTGAAGCCGGCGCGCGAAGCGGGCCTGCTGCCATCGTTTCCGTTCGGAACCGACTTCACCGAGTCAGAACAACGGCTGATTCCGGCGCTGCAGGTCCTGCAAGGGGCGCAGCGTTCGCCGCTGCAATTGCCCGGGCTGTTGTGGCAGGGACTGACGCGCACCCCTGATACCGCCGATGACGAATGCCTGGCGCGGCTCGGCCTCGATAGGCCCAGGACATTTTCGGAACGCGCCTATCGCGCGCTGGTCAGCGCGGCGTTGGCGAGGAGCAGGGCGGAATAATGTGTCCCGGACGCGGTGCAGCGTTCTTCACGCTGCTCCGCAGAGCCGGGACCCAGCAGTACTGCGCACATTATGGGCCCCGGTTCAGCGGCGCACCACTACGCGGTGCGCCGCGTCCGGGGCACGAAACCTACCTGTTCTTGTTCACCGGCTTGCGCTTCTCGATGAAGGCCGCCATGCCTTCGGTGCGATCCTCCAGCGCGAAGGTCGAGTGGAACAGGTTGCGCTCGACATTCATGCCTTCCGCCAGCGGCGTCTCGAACGCACGGTTGATGGCTTCCTTGGCCATGGCGGCTGCGGGACGCGACATCGCGGCGATTTTTTCCGCCGCCGCCAGCGCTTCCGCCATCAACTTGTCCGCGGGCACGACGCGACTGACCAGCCCCGAGCGCTCCGCTTCGGCGGCATCCATCATCCGGCCGGTGAGGCAGAGATCCATCGCCTTGGACTTGCCGACCGCGCGGGTCAGCCGCTGCGTTCCGCCAATGCCGGGAATGGTGCCGAGCGTGATTTCCGGCTGGCCGAATTTGGCGGTGTCCGCGGCGATGATGATGTCGCACATCATGGCCAATTCGCAGCCGCCGCCCAGCGCGTAGCCGCTGACCGCGGCAATGGTCGGCTTGCGGCATCGCGCGACGCGGTCGCCGCCGATGGCGGTGAAATCGCTGGAAAACATGTCGATGAAGGTCTTGGGCTGCATTTCCTTGATATCGGCGCCCGCCGCAAAGGCCTTTTCGCCGCCGGCCAGCAGGATGCAGCCGATCGCGTCATCGGCCTCGAGATCGTCGACCGCCGCGGCGATCTCCCGGAATACGCCGAACGATAGCGCATTGAGCATTTTCGGGCGATTCAGCGTGACAATGCCGACCGCGCCCCGGCTTTCGACAATAATGTGTTCGAACGTGCTCATGATTCACCCCGGCGCCTGATTGCGCCGGCAATGTGCCCGCTGGCGGGATGGGCTTCAAGGGGGGAAGGATTGCCGTGTCCCGGACGCGGTGCAGCGTCCTTCACGCTGCTCCGCAGGGCCGGGACCCAAACAGCGGCTTGGATTCATGGGCCCCGGCTCAGCTGCGCATCGCCAAGGCGCTGCGCAGCTGAGCCGGGGCACGAAACTGTTTACGCCATGAACATGCGCGCGGCGGAGGCCATTGTCAGCAACGCCCCGAAGGCGATGAAGATCTTCCCGATCAACGAGGTCTGCTCCCAGGCGGAATCTTCCTTGCTGGCGGCCATGACAGGCGCGGCGGGGGTGGCCGGCGCCTCGGCCGATGCCAGCGCCATGGTCGGCGCCGCGGGCTTGGCTTCGGACTTGGCTTCGGGCTTGGCTTCGGATTTGGCTTCCTGCAGCGCGCGGTCGAGCTCGTTGAGCTGATCGGGGGCCACGACTTCGGCCTCGGCGGCCGGCTGGCTGTCGGCCGGTTTGTCCGCGGCGATCTGCAGCATCGTGTTGGCTTTTGCCGACATCGCCCTGGCGCTGCCGGCCGGTACTTCGGAATTCAGCCGCGCGTTGGCATTGGCGACCGACGGCGGGATCGTGGTGGAACCGTTGCCGCTGACATCAGCGACGTCAGTATCATCAGGCTCATCAGTTGCCTTCCTGTCGGCCGAGGATTTCAGCGCCGCTTTGCCGGATTTTCGCTGCGCCTGTTTTTTCGAGTGGCGCGGCTTGGTGTATTTGTTGAGCGCAATCGGCGCTCCCGCGGTTTTTTCGGATTTTGAAGTTGCGATCGCAGTGTCATCACCCGGCTCCGCCTGCGATGGCCCCGCGAAGCACATAAAAAGCCCTGTCGCTAGAATCAATGCCGAGCGCCCGCTGGCTTTGATGATCATTTGGCAGTCTCCCCATTTGCCCTCCCCCAAGGCGAAATGAGACCCCACGGCGTGGCCACAGCGCGGCAGAAAAAGGGAATCTTCGGGTGAGACCGGGCGAAAGCTGGGCAGCGGCCGTGCCAGGGTACGGTTCGCCGGCCAACCAGTCGCGCACTGGCGTCACCGATGCGGCGGGTGCCAGCGGAACCGATCGATGTTATGAGCCATCGGAGCGGAATTCGCTGTCGCGATTCCCGAAGCGGGGTGCGACGGTCTCGAAGTGCCGCCGGAGGTCATATCACGATTTCGTGATCGTTGGCTTTCGGTGTAACAAATTGAAAGATCGACCGAATTGCAATGTGGGAGCGCGCGTGCGCGAACGTGAGGATGAATGGACCGGCCTGATGCGGTCGGCCATTTCAGGCGACGATGCGGCGTATCATCGCCTGCTCAAGGCCGTCACGCCGGTGCTCCGGGCCGCGGCGCGCCGCGGCCTGACGCGGGCAGGGCAACCGGCGGATCAATCCGAGGACATCGTGCAGGACATTTTGTTGGCGGTGCATCTGAAGCGGCATACCTGGGACGCCAACGCCCCGTTCGCGCCATGGCTGTTTGCGATCGCCCGCAACAAGCTGATCGATGCGCTGCGCCGCCGCGGCCGGCGTGTGTTCGTCAACATCGACGATTTCGCCGAGACGCTGCCGGGCGAGGCAGCCGCGGAGACCGTGCCGGCCAGCGAGGTCGAGGTCCAGTTGCTGTCCCTGCCGGCGCGTCAGCGCGACGTGCTGCAGTCGATCGCGGTCGATAGCGCATCGATCAAGGATACCGCGAAGAAATTCGCGATGAGCGAGGGGGCGGTGCGGGTGGCGCTGCATCGCGGGCTTGCCAGGCTCACCGCCAGGCTGCGGGGACAATGAGAATGGAGACCGATCAGCTCATTCGCAGCCTCGCCGCCGACAACGCCCACCGCGCGTGGCCGGTCGGCTTCGTGCTGACGCTGGCCCTGTTGCTGGCGGCACCGGTTTCGATCGCGATTTTCATGACCGAACTGGGCGTCCGGCCGGATGTGATGACCGCGATGCGCAATCCGTTTTTCGACCTGAAGTTTGCGGTGACGCTGGCGCTGGCGATCCCGGCCATCGCCATCAGCCTGCATCTGTCGCGGCCGGAAGCCTCGCTGCGGGGCTGGGTGTGGCTGCTGCTGATTCCGATCGGCCTTCTGGTCGCGGGAATCATGGGCGAGATGATGATGTCGCAGCGGACGCCGATGATGACGCGACTGATCGGCAATAATGCGTGGAACTGCCTGACATCGATACCGCTGATGGCGCTGCCGCTATTGGCGGCGGCGCTGCTCGGCTTGCGTCACGGGGCCCCGACACGGCCCGCGGTTGCCGGCGCGATCGCCGGGCTGCTGTCGGCGGGCCTGGCGGCAACGCTCTACGCCTCGCACTGCACCGACGATTCGCCGCTGTTCGTCGCGACCTGGTACACCATCGCCGCAGCACTGGTCGCCGCCATCGGCGCGCTGGCCGGTTCGAGGGTGCTGCGGTTCTAGGACGGTTGAATGCCTACGCCGCCGGTGCGGCGGCGGCCTGCTGCATGCGATGGAAGCGCAGGACCTGCTGCGCGGTCGAGGAGCGCAGCCGTTCATAGGTGGCCTTGCAGGCCGCCAGATCGGTCGGCTCGAGGCCGGACAGTTCGTCGCGCATGTTGATGATCGCCTTCACGGTCGACCACGACAACGCACCGACCTTGGCCAGGATCATGACGCCTTCGGCGCGGGTTTCCAGCATCATGTGCTCGGCGATCGACACCGGCACGCTGGCGAGGGCGGCGAGCGCCGCATGGGCTTCGTCGAATTTGCCGGCCTCGGCGAACGTCGCCACCTGGAATTCGTCGAGCCGGCCGTCCTCGTAGAGCGATTTGACCAGCGCGTGGGCGATCGCGGTATCCCTGGTGATCGCCACGGGTGCCGAGCGCGCCAGCCGGGTCGCTTCGCGCACGGCGGTCGGCACATCCCCTGCCTGCTTCGGATGGGCGGCCTCGAGGCGCTGCCGTACGGTGGCGGAGGCCTTGGCGATCAGCTTCAAATAGAGGTGCCGCGGGATCGTCGGACGCATGCCGAGGCAGGTTGCGAGATTGTCGTCGCCTTCGGCGCGATCGACCAGCCGGGTGAAGCCGCGCTCGGAAAACTCCGCACCGGGATTGTTGACGGTGCTCTGGATCACCTCATCATTGCCGCGCAGTACCAATACGTCGGTCACCGCGCCGCTCAGCACCCTTCGCAGCGAGATCGCCAGCAAATGCGCCTGGCTCTTGTTGCGCGCGGTCTCGATCAGCGCCTCGTCGTCGAGGCGTTCCGACCTCGATAGCACCGGAGCCGCGACCTCGATCAGATCGTCGAACGCCAGGGCGCGGATCGTGCCCGGCGGCGCGGTATCGATCGGGGCCAAACGGTTGGCGAGCAGCGCCCGGGCGGAAGTCTCGATGTGATCCATCAGGCACTGGAACACATCGTCGAACAGCCCGACCTGTTCGTCGGAATAATCCACCGCGCCGTTGATGAAGAGGTCGGTGACCCGGCGCAGGGTTTCGACCCGGCGCGCGACGGTTCCATGCGCGAGCGTGGTCTGCAACTCGTCGAGCAGACTCTCGGTGGCGGCGGCGGGCTTCGAACTCATGACTCTATCCTGGAGCATTCGGACATTTAAGGCCGGCGACGTTTTCTTTGTCGCCGGAAACGGAAGCGGTCGGATCAGGCGCTGGCGATGCGATTGCGTCCCCGTGCCTTGGCTGCGTAAAGCGCGCCGTCGGCGCGCGCGAGAATCATGTCGGGCGTCTCATTCGGCTTCAGCGTCGCGACGCCGGCCGAAATCGTTACCTGCATGCCGGGTGAGAACGCGCTCCAGTCGAGATCGGCGATGATCGCGCGAAGCCGGTCCAGGATGCGCGCGGCGCCTTCATCCGGCGTGTCGGGCAACAGCAGCAGGAATTCCTCGCCGCCATAGCGGCCGAACCTGTCGATGGGACGGATGTTGGCGAATACGGTAATGGCGAATGTCCGCAGCACTTCGTCGCCTGTGGGGTGGCCGTAGGCGTCGTTGATTCGTTTGAACCAGTCCAGGTCGATGAGGGCGATCGAGCACGACGTCCGGCTGCGGTGGGCGCGGGCGATCTCCTCATCAAGCACGCCCATGATGCAGCGGCGGTTGAACGAGCCGGTCAGCTCGTCCAGTTCGGCGAGTTCTTCGATGCGTTTGTAGGCCTCCTTCAGCTCGACGCCGCTCTTGTAGAGCGATTGACGCATCGCACTGGAGAAAATCCCGATGAACATGCAGCGCCCGATGGTCAGGATGAACACCATCATCGTGGCGAAACGCTCCAGATAGCTGCCGTGCGGCATCGCAATCGGCTTGTCGGTCAAAAGAAACAGCGCGGCGAGGCCGAATGCCATCGCGGTCCAGACCATCGCCGTTTGTCGCGGCGTCGAGCGCAGCGAGCTGAAGCTGAACACGACGAACAGGGTGCACAGGAACATCACCCCGACTTCCGGCGCGATCCAGGTGAAGACCAGCATGATCATCATGTTGATGATCGATTGCGGCGCGACGAGGTAATGATCCCTGAAGCGCTCGTTGAATCCCATTTCGGAGAGCGCAATCGAGCTGGCGACGGTGATCAGGCCGCAGATCGCGAATGCCGGGCCGATGATGGCAGGGATCGTGCCTGCATGGGCGTAGATCAGCAGGACGAAGGCATCGACGACATAGCTGGCGCCGATCATGACCTGAATCTGACGGCGCTGCCGGGCGCGACGTACCAGCGCCTTCGCCGTCGGCTTTGGGCCCACGTCTTCCAGTTCAGCCGCAATCGGATTCAGGAACGAGGACGCAGCGGTGCCCATAATCTCGCCGGTAATGGAACTGGTGATGGAACTAAAGTCTCGAAAATCTAAGCGGGAAAGCCTTTAGGTTTGGTATCTTTCGCGTCGAATCGGGGCTCGCCGGGCTTGTGAGCCCTTGTTTCGCAAGGGGAAATTAGCTGGAACCGGGTACCGGCGCGCGACCGGCCGTCCAGGATGAGCCAGTTGATGTCGTAACGGCAGGCAGGTGCTGCTTTGGGGCCAAAGCCTTGATAAGCTCGGCATTGTCGGCGGGGTGGCCGCGGCGCGCAGAAAGAAAAGTACTCTGTATTATGATACCAACTTTTCGCTTTTGCCTCCTAGTGTGGGATGGATCACACGTGAAATCGCGGACTTGCGATAATTTCAAGAATCTTGCCTTTCCCATCGAACCACCCGCCGACCCAATCCGACCAACCTTGCGAGACGGCCATTGAGTGCGACACAGGCGGCTACGGACGATGTCCTGATCGCTCGGATCGCTCAAGGCGACCGGCTCGCCATGCAGGTGCTGTACGGAAGGCACCATGTCAGGGTGTTCCGCATCGGGCTTCGCCTGGTTCGGGACTAAAAGGTTGCTGAAGATCTCATCAGCTAGTTCTTCCTCGATGTATGGCGGCAGGCTGGCAAGTTCGAAGGCCGATCCGCCGTTTCCACCTGGCTCCTGGCAATTACGCGATTCAAGGCCTTGTCTGCGCTGCGGCGCAGGAAGGACGGCGAACTGGACGACGAGGCCGCCAACGCGATCGAGGATACGTCCGATGATCCCGAAGTGGCGGTGCAGAAGAAGGATACCAGTGTAGCGTTGCGCAAGTGCCTCACCGCACTCTCGCCAGAGCATCGGGAGATCGTCGATCTCGTCTACTACCACGAGAAATCCGTGGAAGAGGTCGCTGAAATCGTCGGGATACCCGAGAATACCGTGAAGACGCGTCTGTTTTATGCGCGCAAGAAATTGGCCGACCTGTTGAAGGCGGCCGGCATCGAACGAGGTTGGCCATGATGGCAGCAAGCAAGAAAGTGCTGGATCAAGAACCCGGCGAAATCGAGGTGCTGCTGCCCTGGCATGCGGCCGGCACCCTGAGCGCGCGCGATACCCGCCGCGTCGATGAAGCGCTGGCTCGCGATCCCGAACTGGCCAGGCAATATGCCGTGATCCGGGAAGAGTTCGCCGAAACCATCTCGCTCAACGAAAGCCTCGGCGCGCCGTCCGCGCGCGCCATGCATAAGCTGTTCGCTGCGATCGACGCAGAGCCGTCGCGCGCGCCATCGATCTCGCGCAGTTTTTCGGCGCGGATCAGCGAGTTTTTTTCCGGTCTGTCGCCGCGGACGCTGGCCTGGTCGGCAAGCCTGGGTGCGCTGGCCCTGTTGTTGCAAGCCGGTGTGATCGGCGCGGTGTTGGTGAAGAACCAGACGTCGTCGTTCCAGACGGCATCGCTCAGCACCAATGCGCCCATCACCCGCGAGCTGGGGGCGGGGGCAGCGCCATACGCGCTGGTTCGATTCGCGCCGGAAGCGCGCATCGCCGATATCACCGCACTGCTCGACAGCTATCAGGCCACCGTCACCGACGGCGCCCAGGGCGGCATGTTTCGGCTGCAGTTCGGCAATAGGGCGATGAGCAAGGACGAGGTTGCCGCGCTGATGAGCAGGCTGCAGCGTGAGAAGATCGTCAGTCTCGCTGTGGCGGCGCCATAGGCCGCGCTTCCACACCCAGCGTAAACCGAGGCGTCATGGTGTACGATCCCGCGAACTGGCTGATTGGCATGCGACGTACCGCGTTGGCGTTTACCGCTTCCGCGCTATTGCTTGGATATCTCGATATCCCGGCAGCTCACGCGCAAAATGTCATGCGCTCGCCCAACCTCAACATCCAGTCGCGGATGCCCGCCATCAATCCGACCGTGGCGCCGCGGATCACTCCGAACGTGGCGGGCGGAGCAAACGCATTCGGCAGGACGCCACCCGGCGGTCATAGAGCCCGTATCGGCGTGACATCGACGCTTCCGAATGCGCGCTTCTCGCCGAACCTTTCGCCGGCCTGCAGCTACGCCCATCGCGACAGCAGCGGCGAATGCCGGGACAAGCCGGTTGCGTCATCCGATGGCGGCGGCGTCGGCAAATCCGCGAAGAAAGGCAAGAAGGGCGCGAACCGCAATACGCCGCTGGTAGCGTTCCACCCGGCCGCTGTCCCTAATGAACTCGTGGCCGAGATCGATGGTTCGCTGTCGGATGCGCAGGCCGATGCGCTGGCACGGCGTCATGGCCTCGTGCGGCTGCAATCGCAGAATTTTCCGCTTGTCGGCGCCACCATCGGCCTGTTCCGGATCACCGACCGTCGGCCGGTGGAGAAGGTGCGCCGAGCCTTCGCTGCGGAGGCCGGCGTGCGTTCGGTGCAGCTGAACTTCCGTTATTGGCTGGCGCGGAATCAGGACTCGGCACAGATCGCGGGCGATCCCGCGCAATACGCGCTGGCCAAGCTTCGATTGCCGCAGGCCCACACGCTGGTCAGCGGCGCCAATGTAACCATCGCCGTGATTGATTCCGGTATCGACGACAAGCATCCGGAACTCGCGAACTCGGTGGCGGACAATTTCGATGCGCTCGGCAGCAAGGAAGGCCCGCATGTTCATGGCACCGGCATCGCCGGCGCCATCGTGTCGCACGCCAGGCTGCTGGGGAGCGCGCCGCAGGCCAGGATTTTGGGAATCCGCGCCTTCGGCTCGGCGGCGAAAGGTGCGGAAAGCACCACTTTCGTGATCCTGAAGGCGTTGAACTATGCCGTGCTGCACGGAGCCCAGATCGTCAATATGAGTTTCGCCGGTCCGAAAGATCCGCTGATCGAGCGCGGTATCGGCGCCACCGCCGCGAGGGGTATCGTGATGGTCGCGGCCTCCGGCAATGCCGGTGCGAAATCGCCGCCGCTGTACCCTGCCGCCAACGCCAATGTGATTGCGGTCAGCGCCACGGACGCCAAGGATAAGCTGTTTGCGGCATCGAACCGCGGCGACCATATCGCGGTCGCGGCCCCCGGCGTCGATATCTTCCTGCCCGCACCGGACGGAAAATATCAGATGACCTCAGGAACCTCGTTTTCCGCCGCCTACATCAGCGGCCTTGCGGCCCTGATGCTGGAGCGCAATCCTGCGTTGAAGCCTGGCGAAGTGCGCGCGATCCTGATGAGAACTGCCCGCGATCTGGGCAGCCCCGGTCGCGACGATCAATTCGGCGCCGGTGCGGCCGATGCTTTTGCAGCGGTCTCGGCCATCGGCCCCACGCCGGCAGTGCCGGTCGCCACGGTATCGCCTGCGCCTGCCGTTGAAGCCGGCCCGGGCCGACAACAGCCTTCCCCGACACGGGCACTGGACCAGCCGGCGGCCGCCATGGCGTCCGATAAATCGGCCGCCAGCGAAGCCAATCGCGCCGCTGCGCGATAGGTTCCCGTTCCGGAAACCTTCGGCAAAAAAAGCAAAAAAATCGCGCGGGCGTTTGAACGTCTATCCACCCTGCTGCGACTTATATCTGTGGGAGCGGTTATCCCTCCCCATCGAGGCTGTATTCGGCGCGAGCGCCCATCCACCCCAAGCGCCCATATGGCTTGACCCGTCCGGTTGTCCCCCCGGACGGGTCTTTCGTTTCTGGCGCTGTTTTCCCTGCTCTCCATGCGGAAAGTCTCACCCGATGAAATCGGGGGATACGCGCGGGCAAAGCGGCGCAGCCCGGCCATCCGGTTTGCGTCTTGACGGCGGATTGGACGGAAAACCCCGCATGAATACGGCTTTTGGTCGATAAACGACATCCAGCAAGGCCGTTCGATAGACTTCGTTAAGGTTTTCCACAAAATATCACTGTCACATCCGACTGATTCGTTTTCGTTGCGTCTGCGTCCGTTTTCTCCTCTTACGGGCTGGTTCATGACACATCGATTGGACGTGGCAGATGGCCGCGACGTTATCGCGCGCTGGTGCAATTTGGCCGAGCAGCGGCTGGAATACCTCACCGAATTGTTCGAGACCGGCCGCTGGCGCCGCTTTCACAGCGAACTCGCATTCCTCGAAAACATCCAGGAGGCCAAGGCAGCGGTCGAAACCTGGCGCAGTCTGTCGACGCGCGAGGCGTCGCCCGACAATTCCGCCGTCGACATGTCCTGGCTCGGGCATACTCAAACGGCGCTGGCGCGTGTCGAAAGGCCGCGCGATCAACCCGATCGGCTTCCGTCGCCGCCGGTGGAGATAGCCGCCGAACTGCCGCCGCCGGATGCTTTGATCGCCGCGGAATCGGTGCATGTTGCTTCGGACGAGGCGCCGTCGGCTCCGGCGATGGAAACGCCAATCCTGGACGATGATCATGTGCCGACGCTGGATATGATCGCGCAACGCTACCCGCTGTTGCGCAACGCGCTGTAGGCGCCGGGCTGCAATCCAGCTATTGCGCCTTGGTCGTCTCTTGCGGTTGGGGGCGCGCCGCAACCGCGGTGCCGTTGCCGAAAATGCTGGCGAGACTGCGGATGCGCCCGGTGTCGATGCTGACATAGGCAGTCATGCCGGCGCGCAGCGGCGGCTCGCCCGGCCGCTCCAGCAGCCGCAGCCGCACGGGCAGGCGTTGCACGACCTTCACCCAGTTGCCCGAGGCATTCTGCGCCGGCAGGATCGCAAATTCGGCGCCGGTCGCCGGGCTGATGCTTTCCACTTCGGCATCCCAGGTGATGTCGGGATGCATATCGAGGACGACCTTCGCTTTTTGTCCGACGGTCACGTGGGTCAGGTCGGTCTCCTTGAAGTTGGCTTCGAGCCAGGGCCGGCGGTCGGTGACAACAGCGAACAGCGGGGTCTGCGCCTTGACCTGCTCGCCGAGCTGGAGTTTGAAATTGACGACCACACCGGCGCGCGGGGCCTTGATCTCGGTGTAGGCCAGATCCAGCGCCGCGCGATCGCGCATCGCTTGCTTCTCGCGGACCGCTGCAAACTGGTCGGTCGGCCTGTCCGGCTTGCCGCCGAGCGCCGCCTCGACACGGGCGATGCGCTGCTGCAGCACCGCGAGACGATCTTCCCCTTCCTGTTCTTCGCTGTCGGCCTGCTCGACCTTGGTGGCCGACGTGACGCCGCGTCCGGACAGATCGCGATGACGTTTGGCCTGGGTCTGAAGATACGACAATTTGTTCGCTGCCTCGGTAGCCTCGGCCTTGATTTCGCGCAGGCTTACCTTGAGCTGCTCGACAGCGGCGCGCGCGGAATCGGTCTCGGCTTCGGCCCTGGCGAGGGCCAGCTGGTAGGGCGCGGGATCGAGACGGAACAGCACGTCGCCGGCCTTGACGACCGCGTGGTCGCGAATACGCACGTCGATAATCCGACCGGGCACTTCGGCTGCAATCTGGGTGATATCCGCCTTGACGAACGCGTTCTCGGTCGAGGCGTACCGACCGCCCTGCAGCCAGACCATCAGCGCTCCGAGCAGGACCAACGCCGGCACGCCGATCAACGCCCATGGCCGCAGGCGCTTGCTCATGGCGCGGCCTTTCCATTGAGGCCACGCGCGCCGCGCAAAGGTCTGCGGGCGGCAACCCCGGCTTTCCCGGACGGGGCGTCATCCACGGCAGAAACCAGCGTCTTCTTGATGCGCTGCAGCAACGTCATCAGCCGCCTGCTTTCCTGTGCCGAGAGGCCGGTAAGAGCGTCCTCCACCGTTGCCTCGGCGACGCGCCAGATGCGCTTGTGCACCCGCTCGGCTTCCGGCGTGAGATAGACCCGCTTGACGCGGCGGTCGTCGCGCTGGGTTCGGCGCGCCACCCAGCCATTGGCCACCAGCCGGTCGATCATGCGGCCGGCGGTCGCCTTTTCCACCTCCATCATCTCGGCAAGCTCCGAAAGCGAGGCGCCCGGGTGCCGATGCAGACGGGTCAGCACCAGCCATTGCGCCCGGGTGATGCCGAGCCGGCGCACGCGGCGATCGAATTCCGTGCGCAACAGCCGGGCGACGTCGGAGATCACCACACCAATGTATTCGTCGGTATTCGGCATGCCGCGATTGTAGCCGCCGGCGAATTAGTAAGCTAGGTTATTAAATTGGTAAGCCAGGTTATTATCTGGCTCATTTTGCAGCGCAACAAGATGACCACAATCGCCGATACCGAGGCTCCGGCATTGACCGCGGCGCAGCGATACTGGACCCTGGCCACCGTGGTGTTGGGATCCTCGCTCTATGGCACGGCGCTGCTCACGACATCGACCGTGTTGCCGCAGATGCAGGGTGCGATGTCGGCAACCCAGGACGAAATCGCCTGGGCGATGACGTTCAACATTCTCGCCACCGCAGTGGTGACGCCGATGACCGGATGGCTGGTATCCCGCTTCGGCACCAAGCGCGTGGTGGTGTATTCGATCGCCATATTCACGGTCGCAACGCAGCTGTGCGGCATGGCGCAATCGCTCGAAATGCTGGTGCTGTGGCGCATCCTTCAGGGCGGCGCGGGTGCGCCCGTCGTGCCGCTGTCGCAGTCGATCCTGTTCGCCACCTTTCCGCGTCATCAGCATACGATGGTGATGTCGATCTTCGGGA
>JAUXWH010000314.1 GCA_030681365.1 Bradyrhizobium sp. | reverse complement strand
TGGGCGGCGTCGATCGAGTAGATTTCATAGAACCGGTCAGGCAGATCAGGCGTGTCGCGCATGTAGTCGATCGCCTGCCCTACGGTCCAGTCCGGCGGCACCGCGATGAACTCGGTCTGCATCCGCCGGCCGGCGGAGTTTGCCGGATACTCCAGCCTGCGCTCGATCGCGTCGCGCTCCGACGGCGGCAGCTTTTCGAGGATCTCTTCCTGGTCCTCTTCGTCGAGGCCTTCGAGCAATTCGACGGCGTCGTCGGATTCCAGCTCGCGAACGCCCTCCGCCACCGTCTCCGGTTCGAGTTCCTCGAGGATTTCCTCGCGGACGGAGTCGTCGACCTCGTTGAGCGCGGCGAAGTCGAAATCGGCGCCGGTCAGTTCGACCAAGCTGACGCGCTCGTCCGGTTCCAGCGCCTCGATCAGGTCGCCGAGGTCGGCCTCGTGAAGTTCGGCGACGATGCCGCGCAAAAATGCGGCATCGGCCGCTTGAACCGCACGGGCTATTTCCGCGACAAACTCATGACGAATCCCGCCATTCTCGTCGCGCATCGGGTGACGGTCGAGCCACGACGCGTCGGCGGCCTGGGCAACGTCCGTAGCTTCGGCCATAACGCGCCTCGCCGTTTGACAGGGGTGATGGACTTGTCCGTTATCGCTTGACGCATTAGCCAATCGGCAACACCTAGCGCAATGACAAATCCGCCCGGACAACCATGACTTTGGAAATGATCAAGCTATTGAGAACCGCGCTTGTCGCCTCGGTCGCGTGGACCGCGGCGGCACAGGCGGCAGACTGTCCGCGCGCCGGCGCGCTCGGAACTTCACGCATTCTCGATGTCGATCCCGCCGCCACGCCGCGGGTGGGCCTGAAGAGCTTTCCGCAGACCTTGCCGCTGGCGGACCGCGAGGTCGTGCTGACCTTCGACGACGGCCCGTTGCCGGCGACGACGTCGCGGGTGCTGGCGGCGCTGGCGCAGGAATGCGTGCGCGCGACCTTCTTCCTGATCGGCAAGTCCGCCTCGGAGCATCCGGCCCTGGTTCGACGTATCGCAGCCCAGGGCCACACCATCGGCCATCACAGCTTTGCGCATCCCAACCTCAAATATCTAAAGCCGGCTGCCGCAGAGGCCGAGATCGACAGGGGCATTGCGGCGGATGAAATGGCGCTTCACGGGATCGCAACCACGATCCCGGGCACGCCGTTCTTCCGGTTTCCCTACTTTGAAAGCACGCCTCAACTACTCGATCGGCTGCAGTCGCGCGGAATTGCGGTGTTCGGCGCCGACCTGTGGGCGAGCGACTGGGAGCCCATGGCTCCGCAGGTGCAATTGAAGCAACTGACCGACCGGCTCAAAATTGCCGGCAAGGGCATCATCCTGCTGCACGATTCCAAGGCGCAAACGGCGGCCATGCTGCCGGCCTTCCTGCGCTATCTCAGGGACAATCGCTATCGCGTGGTTCACCTGGTGCCGGCGCCCCGCGGTGTCGGCCTCGCCCGGGTCCCCTAGGCTGAATTGATCCGCGAAAGTCGGGCAATTTAAGCCCGCGTTCACGGCGCGGCGGTAATTATCTGCGTAGATGGGAATCACGGTGTTTGCATGAATAATGGTGCGTTGTTTGGAGTCCGGCGCGGGATCGCCGTTTGCCTCGGGCTGTTCGCCTTCGTTACCGCACCGGCTGCCTCGGGCACCTTGGCCGCCGATTGCCCCGGCCATCCCGAGGCGCTCGGCACCTCCCGAACCCTGGTGGTCGACCCCCGCGAACATCCCCGCATCGGCACCATGCAATATGCCGAAACGCTGCCGCTCGCGGATCGCGAGGTGGTGCTGACCTTCGACGACGGGCCGCTGCCGAAGTACAGCAACCGGATTCTGGAAATTCTGGCCTCCCAATGCGTGAAGGCGACCTTCTTCCTGGTCGGCAGTCAGGCCCGGGCCAATCCGGAAGGCGTACGCAAGGTCCGCGATGCCGGCCACACCATTGCCACCCACACCCAGAATCATCCGACCGGCATGCACCACCTGCCGATCGAACGCGTCCGGCAGGAAATCGACGAAGGCATTGCGTCGGTGTCCGCGGCGCTGGGGGACGGCACCGCGCCGGCCCCGTTCTTTCGTGTGCCCGGCCTCGCGCGCGCCGAAGGCATCGAGCAATATGCCGCCTCGAAGGGCGCCCAGGTCTGGAGCGCCGATTTCCCGGCCGACGACTGGCGGCATGTCTCCTCCACGCGCGTCTACGAGCTTGCGATGCAACGCCTGGAGGCCAAGGGAAAGGGCATCCTGCTGCTGCACGACATCCAGGCCCGCACGGTCGCCGCCTTGCCGAAGATCCTGCAGGAGATGAAGGCGCGAGGCTATCGCATCGTCAATGTGGTGCCGGCCACGGCCGAACTGGCGGCGACACCGACCGAACCGCAGCAATGGCGGTCGCGTCCGCTCCCGGAAAATGTGGCGGCCTCGCATTGGCCAAGGATTCCCAATTTCGTTTTTGCCGACAGCCCGATGCTGCCTGGCCCCTGGCTGTCGGATTCCTACTGGAATGACGAATGGCCGACGCCGTCCAACCACACCAGCCGCCGCACCGGCGCCGTTCCGCTGCCACGGCAGGCGCCCTGGCCCCGGCAGATGCCGCTGCCGCTGCTGAGCGCCATCAACGCCCTGCCGGTGCCGGGGCAAAGCGTTTTCGAGTTCAGCGGCCGACCGCGGCTGGCCGGCCAGGCGATCACGGTCACCGCGCGGCCCTCTCGGCGCTTCGAGCCGTCGGCCTCAGCCGAGCACGCCGGAAACCAGGCCAAAGCCGATGTGACCCAAGGCGCCACGCAGGTGCCGGCGGAAACCAGCGCCTCCCGACGGACGCGTGCAGGACATTCCCGCATCGGGCGCGTCAAACCGGCAACAGCAGCCCATGCCGCCGACCGGCATCCGGCGCAGCCCGGCCGGCGAGCGCCGAAGCGTCTGGTCCAGGTCAAGAAAGGAAGCGTTTGAGGCTCAGTTCGTCACGATCTTGGCGACGCACAGCAGCACGACCATGGCGAGAAAGAACAGGTCGACATAGGACTTGATCTCGCCGTCGCGGCGGAGCGTCGCCACTTCGCTAACGACCTGCCTGCGCGCCGCGGCGGCTCCCGCCTCTCCGGCCACCCCGGCGAGCCGCCGCGCCTCGAGTTCAAGCCGCTCGATCTTCTGGAAGAAGTAGAACGAACGCAGTGCCGAGACCGCACGCATCGTGGCATAGACCAGCACCAGAATCGCGATGATGGCGCGATGCTGATACTTCTCCATGAAATTCAGGCTGTAATAGACCAGCGCCAGAAAAGCGAAATTGGAGACGACCCGATAGACGTAGCCCAGAATTTTCATGCGTATCTCCAATCGATGGTCGGTCAGGCCTTGAGCCAACGCGGTGCGACGACGACCGCCCGCGGCTGATGTCGCCGGCCTGGCTCGCGCCGTCGTCGGTGTACGCCGACCATGTTACTGCCGGGTAACGGACAGG
Source organism: Bradyrhizobium sp. (assembly GCA_030681365.1). Taxonomy (GTDB): domain Bacteria; phylum Pseudomonadota; class Alphaproteobacteria; order Rhizobiales; family Xanthobacteraceae; genus Bradyrhizobium. The sequence continues at coordinate 4,988 of JAUXWH010000314.1, read as the reverse complement.
CCGTTCGGCACCGGTTTATCGAGCGCCGACCCACCGGACTTGCCGCATATACTTTTCACGTTGCAGACCGCGGCGGTCAGTCTACACGATTTTGGCGCGTTCTGGCTGGTGTCACACTGGTTTTGGCTGCTAATCATCCGAGTGAGGCTTGCCCGCTTTTCCGTACCGTGCGATTTTTGCGACGATTCCGAGCGCAACACCATGAACAGGGGGTAATTCGAGCGGCCCGAACCCATTATTGCCGCTCTTTTGGTAATGTTAACATGGCATTACTTCTGCTAAAGATCTAGTTTGCTGCGATATTGAGAGACCTGTTCTTATTAACCTTTGCGATGGCCATTTGAATTACGTCCAAAAATTCGATTCCGGTTTGTTCAGCAGCCAAGGTGCGTTCTCCGGGGCGGGTGAATCCTTTTCCGTTGATGTTCATCCACGAAGCAATGCCCTCGGGCACGGCGGACCGGACACGATCGTCGTTCCGGATGCCCATCTGCTGTTTTCCGGCGACTACAAGCGGTCCGGCCTGGACCTCGTGCTGTCGAAGGACGGCCACGAATTCGTGGCGCGCGACTACTTCCGCGGCGAGAGCCGGTCGGTGCTTGCCTCTCCTGACGGCGCCAGCCTGTCCGGCAGCACCGTCGAGGCGCTCACCGGTCAGGTCGATTACGCTCAGGCCGGCGGCAATATCGCGCCAGCAAAGATCATCGGTCAGGTCACCAAGGTCACCGGCAGCGCCACCGCGGTCCGCAACGGCGTTTCGATCACCCTGAACGTCGGCGACAACGTCCACAAGGGCGACGTCGTCCAGTCCGGATCCGATTCCTCGCTTGGCATCACCTTCATGGACGGAACCGTGTTCGGTCTCTCGTCGAATGCGAGGATGGTGCTGAACGAGATGATCTATGACCCGGCCGGGTCGAGCAACGCCTCGTTGCTCACGCTGGTGCAGGGGACCATCTCGTTCGTGGCCGGCGCAACCGCGAAAACCGGCGACATGAAAGTCGAGACGCCGACCGCCACCATGGGCATTCGCGGCACGGCGGTCCTGGTGGAGATCGACTTCGACATCTTCCAGCCCGGCCTGGCGCCACCGGTGTCGTTCCGGATCCTGGTCGAGCCGAACGGCGAGACGGGCGAATATGTGCTGCTGGACAAGCTGACGGGGCAGCCGATCGCGACGGTGAACCAGCCCGGAACGAAAACCGTCGTCAACGGCCAGGGTGCCGTCACGTTCTTCCCGTCGGCCGAGATTCCGGCCAACGCGCAGCGCCTGATCAACGAGATATTCACGCTCAAGTTCACGGACGCCAATCCGAAATACATCGGCATCCCTCCGCTCGACACGATCACGCCGCAGTCTTTCCTGGCCAAGCTACCCGACGGCACGCCGATCGATCAACTTCCGATCATTCGCATCACGCTGGTGCTGGAACCGGTGGCGCCACCGCCTCCCAGCGGCGGCAATACGCGATTCCATCTCAACATTCCGCCGGACCTTTTAGCCTCCAGCAACCAGTTTACCGAACGGCTTCTGACATCAGGCAATACTGCGCTGGATACGGTGTCCGGCATCATTCATTTCGACGACATCAACCCCGAAGACCGTCCGACGGTGTCGGCCCAATTCAATTCGTATGTCTACCGCGACGCGCAGCAGGAGGTCATCCTCACGTCGTCGCTCACACTTGAGCAGCTGGCGGCGATCCAAGCCGTCCAGGTGCCGCTCTCGGTAGTCCAGCACGCCGGCAACACCAATGTCGGCGACGGCACCTGGACCTACAGTGTCCCGGACCATGCACTCGACTTCCTGGCCGAAGGCGAGACGCTGACGCTGATCTACATGGCGCGCGTCGACACCAATTACATCGGCTACAATACGGTCGTCTTCACACCGTTCAAGATCACGATCACCGGCGCCAACGACCTGCCGACGGCCACGGCCACCGGTTCGGGCATCATCGAGCTCGACGGCACCAACAACCCTGATATCAATCATGCCGAGGGCGTGATTGCATTCGCGGACGTCGACCTAACGGACCGGCCGACCGTGACCGCGCCGTTCGCGAATTATGTCTATACAGCCGCCAACGGTTCCGTGCTGACGTTGACCCCGGCGCAGCAAGCCGCGCTCGCCGCGACGCTGACGCTGACGCCGGCGCAGGGCAATACCAACAACGGTTCCGTGGCATGGTCGTATGACGTCGCCGACGCCAATTTCGACTTCATCGCCGCCGGCGAAACGCTGGTCCTGACCTATCACGCCACCGTCGATGACGGCCATGGCGGCATCGTCATCGTGCCGCTGACGCTGACGGTGACTGTCAACGGCACCAACGACATCCCGACCATCACGGCAACCAGCGATGGTTTTGTCGAGCTCGTCGGCACCACGAACAATACCACTCCCGATCATGCCGGCGGCACCATCACCTTTACTGACGTCGATCTGACGGACCGTCCGGCGATCTCGGCGCCGTTCTCGGGCTACACCTACACGGCGACGAACGGCATCACCCCGCTGACCTTGACGCCGGCGCAGCTAAACGCCCTGGCCATCGCGCTGACACTGGATCCGTCGCCGACCAACGCCAACAACGGGTCGGTTACCTGGTCGTATGACCTCGCCGACAACCAATTCGATTTCCTCGCCGGTGGCGAGACGCTGGTCCTGACCTACACCGCCACGGTCAATGACGGCCATGGCGGCGTCGTCACGACTCCTATCACGGTGACCGTGACCGGAACCAATGACGCGCCAGCGATCACGGCCATCGCGCAGAGCGATCTCGACGAACAGACCGACACCAGCGCCCTCACCGCCACAATCCCTGTGACCTTCACCGATGTCGACCTGACCGATGTCGGCCACACCGCCCAGATAACGCAGGCGGTGGCGAGCGGCGTGACCACGGGACTTCTGTTGGACGAAGGCGACCTGATCGGGCTGATCAATGTCGGAACCGTCACCAAGAACGCTGGTTCGTCGGCCGGCTCGCTCAACCTCAACTTTACCGCCGCATCCACGGCGTTCGACTACCTCGCCGTTGGCGAGATCCTGACGCTGACCTACACCGTCGCGATCGACGATCACGACGGCGGCACTACGCCGCAGACTTTTGTTGTTACGATCACCGGCAGCAATGACGCGCCTGTCATCGACGCCATCGCGCAGCAGGGGCTGACCGAGCAGACTGACACCACCGCCCTCACCGCCACCATTCAGGTTACCTTCGCCGATGTCGACCTGACCGACGTCGGCCACACCGCCCAGGTGACGCATGCCGTCCCCACCGGCGTCACCATGGGGCTCGCCCTGGACGAAGCTGCCCTGATCGCGCTGGTGACGCCGTCAACCGTCACCAAGGCAACGGGTTCGTCGTCGGGCTCGCTCAGCCTCGGCTTCGCCGCCGCATCCACGGCATTCGACTATCTCGGCGTCGGCGATACCCTGACCCTGACTTACACGGTCGCTATCAACGACCTCGATGGCGGGATCACCTCGCAAACTTTTGTCGTCACTATCGCCGGTACGAACGACATACCGACTATCGCCGGCATCGCCACCGGTGGCGTGACCGAGGACGTCGCGGTCGACAACACCAACCACATCAATGCCAGCGGGCTGCTCACCATCGCCGACGCCGATGCCGGCCAGTCCAGTTTTGCAGTGCAGGCTAGCACCGCCGGCAGCTACGGCAGCTTCACGCTCGCTGCCAACGGTACCTGGACCTACACCGCCGACAACACCCAGGCCGCGATCCAGCAGCTCGGCGCCAACGGCACCCTCACCGACAGTTTCACGGCCGTCTCCTCCGACGGCACCGCAAGCCAGGTTGTCACCATCACGATCCACGGCACCAACGACACGCCGACGATCTCAACTGCCAATCTGCAGATTTCCCAAACTGGCCCGATCACGATCAGCGGGCTTTCGATGTCCGACGTGGACGGGTCCGACACCTTCGCGATCACTGCCTCGGCTGCTTCGGGAAGCACCGTAACGCTGGTATCGAGCCCTGCCTCCGGCAGCCTCGCCGATATAAATTCGACGCTTGCAGCCGGCATTACCTACGATCCCGGCCAGACGCCCCCGCAGACGGATATGGTGTCGTTGACCGTTGAAGATGCCTCCGGCGCCACCGACACAGTGAATTTCATCTTCAACGTTACTGATCCTCTTCAAGGAAATGCGGTGACTCTGGCAAGCACATCCGAGACAGATGTGCTGTTCGGGACCGATTATGAGGACATGTTCGTTTTCACGGCTAATTCCAATGATGACACCATCATCAATTTCACAGCCGGGATCGATCAGATCGATCTGAGCGCACTTTCTTCAATCGTCGACTCCTCGAACATCGACGATTTCCTTGCGGAGAATGTGACTTCGCTCGACAACAACAACACCGACACCCTCATTACGCTAAGCGGCAGCGACACGATTATCCTGCGCAATGTCGTTTATACCAGTTTGCAGGCCAGCGACTTCATCGTTCACGCTTGATAAAGGCCAGCGTCGGCGCTGACCTCGATGTGAATCATCAAGGCGGATCAATCCAGTTGGCGTGCGGATCGCCGATTCGGCGAACGCAGATAGGCGCGGTGGCGCTTTTCAGCCGCATGCCGGCGTTTCCGTGTGGGCCCTATCGGAGCGTATCGAATTCAAACCGGGGGCGGTCATCGATTGCAACCGGTGAGGCAGCAATGGAACCGAACGCGGGAGTAAAAGGCCATTAGTGGTGCGCTCGGAGGATGTGAAATAGCATTTAAACTTCATTAGGTTAGGCGAAGGTGCGGGAATTTTGGGGGCTTTGAAGCGCAACTGTTATTTTGGAGCGCGCCCGCACCCACAAGGTAATCTGGCTCACCAATCCGGTCGGCGCGAGAGGCACAGTGGCACACGTGGCACAACCCCAAATTCCTCTATGCCAAAATGCTCTGTACTATCAAAGGCATCTGACGGTCGAGGCTACGGCTGTGCCATGCAC
>JAUXWH010000313.1 GCA_030681365.1 Bradyrhizobium sp. | reverse complement strand
CTCCCTTCGGGAGAGGTCGGCGCGTAGCGCCGGGTGAGGGGTTACGGTCTCTCGTTAGGCCAGCACCCCCTCACCCGATTTGCTGCGCAAATCGACCTCTCCCCGCTGGGGAGAGGTAAGTAGAATCCGCGGACGACCGATTCAACTAAAAGCCATCTCGCTCTAGTGTCGTGTGAGAGCGACCGCGTTACTTGTCGGAAGCTTCTTCCTGCGGTTCGTCGTCGTGGCGGGCTTCCGGATCGAAGAATTCGCCGGCGGCGGCCAGCGCTTCGGCGGCGGCGTCCTGATCTTCCTGGCGCGTCGAGATGTCTTCGCCGCGGTTGATGCGCTCGGCCTCGTCGGCGCTGCGCGCGACCGTCACGCTGACGGCGACTTCGACTTCCGGATGCACGGCGATGGCGATGTTGTGCTTGCCGATGGTCTTGATCGGCGCGTCCAGCATCACCTGGCTGCGGCTGATGGTGACCTTATCGGCTTCGAACGAGGCGATGATGTCGCGAACCGTGACCGAGCCGAACAGCTGGCCGGTTTCGGATGCCTGTCGCAGCACGACGACGTTGCGGCCGTCGATCTTCTCGGCGACCTTGGTGGCTTCGCCCTTGGCCTGCAGGTTGCGGGCTTCGAGATCGGCCTTCATGCCCTCGAACTTGGCGCGGTTATCCGTGGTGGCGCGCAGCGCCTTGTTGCGCTTCAAGAGAAAATTGCGGGCATAGCCGTCCTTGACGCGGACGACTTCGCCCATCTGGCCGAGCTTGGCGACGCGTTCCAGCAAAATGACTTCCATGTTCGTTCTCCTTAGTTGGTGATGAAGGTTGTGAGGTTGACGTGAAGTGTGAATTCAGGCCGTGGGCAGGGGTGGCGGCCTCTTGTGCAGAAAGCGCTGACGAAATCCGAAGATGGCGTCGGCAATGCCGAGCGCCGCCATCGCCAGGATCAGCCAGCCGCCTGACACCACGACCATGGTGTAGCTGCAGGCCAGCCAGATCCCGCGGCCTTTCAGACCAAGCGTAACCGTGTGCAGCACCGCGAAGCCGATCAGCGCGTAGAGCATCAGCAGCGCCGCGGTGACGGTCTGCGCCAGCATCGCCAGCAGCCCGCCGGAAAAACAAAATGCGATGGCGGCCGACAAGGCCGCGAGCGTCATCGGCGGCAGTTCGGTGCTCTTCAGGTCGGGCCACGAACGACGCAATCGTCCCGACATCGCCGTGATCCGGGCAGCCAGCCAGAAGTTGACCATCAGCATTGTCATGGCGCTGTTGGCGGCGGCCGCCGGCAAGATGATCAGCGCGACCTCGATCCGCTGCTGGATTTCGTCGCCTGAACCCGCGCCGCGCGGGCTGAGAACCCGAAGCAGGGCCGCCCGCAGGCTCTCGGTGATGGTGGCAGCGTCGGTGCCCAGCGTGAGCAGCGTCGCCATGGTGGACAGGGTGCCAAAACCGGCGATCCAGAGCAGGATGCGGCCGACCGGATACCATTCCATGACAGGCGTGGCCGGCGTTGCGCCCTCAGCTGATTCGGCATTGGCAACCGGCCGTCCCAGCAAGGCGAGATGTCCGAGCCACCAGGCAGGCAGCGCCATCATGATGACGAAGGGGATGCTGATGGGCAGGCCGAAGACCGCGCCGAGGCCGGTGGCCGCTCCGATGCCGCCGATGGTGGCCGCAAGCGGTCCCCATCCCAGCGCTGCCACCATCAACGGCAACGGGGTGAAGTAAAGCAGCACCAGCGAGATCAGCGCGCCCGAAATGATCGAGGCGAACATCAGCGCCGACGCGCAGCCGGCCGCAATGGCGATGAGAACGATCATGGTCATCAGCTGTCCCGCTCCCTTCGAGCGGTTAGAGGCTCCCTTGAGAACCCCAACCATCGGCGACCGGACGACCCGGAAGCCTTATGAGATCTTCGGTCCGCGGCGTGGACGCCGCGGACCGAAAAGTTTGTTACCTGATCACGTAGGGCAGCAGGCCGAGGAACCGCGAGCGCTTGATGGCGCGGGCGAGTTCACGCTGCTTCTTGGCGGAGACGGCAGTGATGCGGCTCGGCACGATCTTGCCGCGCTCGGACACGTAACGCATCAGCAGCTTGGAATCCTTGTAG
>JAUXWH010000310.1 GCA_030681365.1 Bradyrhizobium sp. | reverse complement strand
AGATCGACGTGCTCGGTCTGCCGAACCCGGTCGATCCAGCCCGGCAATTCCGCCCGGCCGAGCGTGAAGCGAATGCCTTCGCTGAACGCCGGCGGCATCGTCTTGTCGACGATCGGGCACGCCAAACCGATGACGCCGATCTTCAGGCCCGCGCGTTCCACGATCCGGTAGGGAGCGAAGACGAGTTCACCGGTAACCTTCTCGAAAATATTGATTGCCAGCACGGGATAGCTGAGCGTGTCGGCGAGTTCCTTGAAGCCTTTCGGCCCATACGCGAACTTCCAATGCACGGTCATCGCGTCAAGCGCGAGGGCATTCATCATGGGCGCCAGGGCGTGACCCTTGGATTGCACCGCGACATAGGTTCCATGGAAGGTGTCGCGTTGTCCAAAGCGAGCACGGCCCCGCCGGTCTCATTTCGAACCCACCGGTAGAGGGCAGCGATACGGCTAAGACCTCCGAGAGTGCGAAACTCGACGTCGGCTCCTTGCCGGATGATTTCCGCGTGGGGCTCGATATAGCCGTGCAAGTCGTTGATCTTCAGAATGGTCAATGTGCGAGCCATGAGACGGCACGTTGGCGCTGATACCCGCCTGTACTTCGTCCACCACGCCCGCGATCTTGGATTTTCACGCGAGGATGTGCGACGGCTACTCGCGCTGGCCGATCGGCAATCCAAATCGTGTGAAGGGGCGACCAACAACTGAGCTGTCCACGCACGTCGTTGTCACTACCCCTAACGGCGGTGTTATTTGTCGTTGCCATGGATCGCGGCGGGGGCCGCGCGCACCGCAACGCCTATCGTCACCGAAATCGCAGTGATACAGGCACGCCACTTCGGTTTCCTTTTTCATTTGAGCAAGGCTTAGTTCCTTCGGCGCAGCCTTTGCCGATGCAGCGCCGACTGCAGTCCCGACGACGAGTGTGGCCAGAACATATCTCCGATCGATATTGGTCATTGGCGTCCTCCCAGGATGCAGTGAAGTATCCGGAATTCGAGTCAGCATCATGCGCTTGAACTGAACGCGTGGTCTGCTTGCAAGTCAAGTGCCTGACCCTGATAGGAAGAATCTCAATGAAGGCGTGCAACTGACGACGCACCGAGTTGGCGGTCAACGAGCAGCATGACCGCCGTCGGGCCTATGATCCCGGCCCGTTGGGCAAATCCGTGTGGGCAGTCGCAAGTGCCGGGGGAGGTTGGCTCTCGTTGTAGCACACGCGCCACACCTCAATTTTGCGCCGAGGCGTCGTCGAGGGACAAGAACCAGTGGGCGTTCATACTCTAACAATAGGGACGACAACAATTCGCTTTGTTATCCAGTTGGATCGGCGGGCAGGAGATCGTTCCATAGGAGCAGAACACGCAGCAGTCTCCGGGCTTCGGACGGAGCAGTGTTCTGCAACCCTCGCATTCATAGAAGAACTGGCAGGCGTCGGTGGGCATCGTCTCGACCTTCGTCGCGCCGCACGACGGGCAGGTGAGGGTCGACTGAAGGATGGCTGTCATATCGGCGGCTCATACCAGAAGGTGAGAGCGAGGAGCGCTATTGCCAGGATGACGGCGACGACGCCCGACCAGCCCATGATCGAGCGCCCAAGGGTGGGGCCGACGGCGCACGCACCGCACGCTCTCGCCCACCATTGTCGCCACGCGACGTACCCCGCTCCGGCCAGGCAGACGACCGCCAAATAGAAGAGCTCCTGCTGGTATTGCGCCGCCAGATAGCCGATGCCGACCAGCGACGCGGCGCTGATCCCCAAAGCCGAGAGCGCGATCGGCAGCGCGCAACACGAGGCGACGCCAAACGCCGCCAGGAATCCTCCGGCAGCGAGTGCCGTTCCTGCGGCGTCCCTGCTCCGGTCGAAGCTGGGCGATACGGACGAAGCATCGGTCTTTATCTTCATGTCCAAAAGGTACAGCCTGTAGCGACTACAGACGCAACAGCGTTCCGATCAAGGGAAAGTGATCGCCATGCCGGCCAAGGACGCATTTGCCATCGGCGCGCTCTCCGCTGAAACGGGAGTGAACATCGAGACCATTCGCTACTACGAGCGGATCGGTCTTCTGCGCAAACCGGCCCGCAGCGCGGCCGGATATCGACTTTACCAGGCAGGCGACGTCGCCCGCCTGTGCTTCGTGCGCCGCGCCCGCGATCTGGGATTCTCGCTCGAGGACGTGCGGCGGCTGCTCGCGCTGGCCGACCGGAAATCAAGATCGTGCGAAGCAGCGAAGGAAATCGCCGAGGCGCATCTCGAGGCGGTACGCGCCAAGCTCGCCGATCTGCGGCAGATGGAGCGTGTTCTTGCCGCCACGGTGAAGGCCTGCGGGAGCGGAACGGTGCCGGACTGCCCGTTGCTCGGGGCGCTGGGTCGCTTGGCCTAGCCTCGACCGTCCGCGCACTCAACGGAGCAGGCGTCAACAAACTTGGCTGTCGTCCTGGTGCGAGCGCCGTGCCACAGGGCCCGGACTGGCTCATTGAACGATCTGAGTGAGCACGATGGGTCAGATAATCTGCTTCGGATCGTTAGGAATCACCCTGCGTTCCGGCGGGCTACCTGCCAGCGCCGGGGGGTGGCCAAGTCACCTAACCCGGTGATCACCTTTAGGTGATCAAGTCGAGCAACACTGGCTCGACGAAATGCGCGGCGCAACACTACGCTGAGCAAAGTACGATGTAGAAGGAATGAATATATGGATCGAAGACTATTGATGTTTGGCGGCGCCGGGATCTTGAGTGGAATTACACTCATAGGTTACCTTGGGGTTGGGTCACGACGAGGTTCGATGCCCGCCCAGAAGGCCGAAACTGGGCGCCCGATTCTGGTTTTTGTCGGGCATGACCTCTGAGGTGGCTGCAAGATCTGGCGTGCCCAGTCCGAGCCTCTTCTCCTCAAGTCTGACGCTTTCAAAAAACTCGATTATCGGGTCGTATATCCGGCGGATGGGTTGCTGATCCTCAAGGAAGAGAGCTGGCCCGCCGACTCACGCTGGATCCTTACGGAGTTCCTGATGAGCGACGAAGGTGCCCAGCGCGGAAACGTGACCCCCCGGTTCCTCCTGATGCAGGACGAAAGAATCATATTCACCACCACCGGCAATGCCGGCTGGAAGGAGAAGATGTGGCCCAAGGTCATGGACGTGACGGGCACGCCGTATTCGCCGCCCGCGGGATGAAGGGCAATGGCACGGCCATCACGTTAGTCGGAGTATCGCAGATCAAAGGGCCTTGTTGGTAAGGCGGTCGCTACTTGAACGGATTGTCCGCGCCGCGGCCGCGCCGGCGGGGCGGAAACTGCTCGGCGAGATAGTCGAGGATCTCGGCGCGCTCCGCCGGCTTGACCGGCGGCATGCGGTGTTTCTCGATCATCAGGTCGATGCTCGAGTCCCAGAGCTCTCGTGACAAACCCTGCGCCTTGATCAGGGCCACGCCGTGGCAGGCGGTGCAGGTGTAGAAGGTGGTGTCGCGGCCCTTGCCGTCAGGCAGATCCTCGACCGTGTCGTTGTGCGGCGGCGGCTTGCCCTTCTCGGTGTCGACGACGGGTGCTGCCTGCTGGACTGGCGCCGGCGGCCTGTAGGCGGGCTGCGGGCCGCGCAGCTCTCCGGTGCGATCCATGGCAACCAGAAGGAACACCGCCGTCAGGGAAATGACGACGACATGGGTGATGTTCAGCTGGGTCAAGAAGCGACGAGCACCCGGATGCGGTTGATCGGGTTGGCGCCGTAGCCCTGCGGGTTCCAGTTGCCGGCGACGAAGGGCTGGGTGACGCCCTTGCTGTCGGTCGCCTTGGCCCAGACCTCGTAGTAGCCGGCGGACGGCAGATCGACGGCGGCGGTGAAGCGCTGCCAGGCGTATTTATTCGGCGGCGCATCGACCTTGGCCGATTTCCAGGTGACGCCGTAGTCGGTCGAGATGTCGACCGTCTTGATGTCGGCTTCGCCGGCCCAGGCCTGACCGCGCAGGTCGAGCTTCTTGGTGCCGGCGGCGAGGCGCGTGCCGTCGGCTGGGAAGGTGATGACCGAACGCACCGGCATCGCTTCCAGGATCACCGTGTCCTTTTCGTCGCCCTTGGTGCCGGGAACGATCGGGGTCCTGGCGAGGCGGTAGGAGAAACCACCCATGCCGGGGCCATCGTGCTCCTTGTCGCGGATCCAGATGCGGTTCAGCCACTTGGTCGAGAGCGAGCCGGCCCAGCCGGGCACCACGAGGCGTACCGGCGCGCCATGGATCAGCGGCATGTCCTTGCCGTTCAGCTTGAAGGCGATGATCGTGTGCTCTTCCATCGCCTTGGCGATCGGCATGCCGCGCGAGACCGTGGGCTTGTTGGTCTCGCCGGCCAGCGTCGGATCGGCACCGTAGTGACCGGTGTAGATCGCCGAGGATTTCAGGCCGGCCGCCTTCAGCACATCGGCCAGCCGCACACCGGTCCATTGCGGGCAGCCGGCGCCGCCGTTGGTCCACTGGTTGCCGCGCGCCTCGGGCGAGAAGAAGGAGCGGCCGTTGCCGCCGCACTCCAGCATCAACTGATAGGTGACGTTGGGAAAGCGGCTCATGAGGTCGCCGACGGAAAGTTCCAGCGGCGTGTTCACCTCGCCGTCGATCTTGATCTTCCACGCCTTCGGATCTCCGCTGATCTCGGGCACCTGGCCGTTGTTGCGCACGAAAAGCTTGTCGGTGGGCGTGACGGAATCGTCCATCAGCTCGGCCTGGGTCTCGGCGACCAGCGGCTTGTCGCCCAGCACCGCGAGCTTGGCCTTGCCGTCCATTTCGAGAAGTTTGGGCCCTTTGGGTGTGGCTGGCGGCGCGGCGGCAGGCGCCGTTCCCTGGGCCAAGGCCGCCCCGGCGGGCAGAAGCGATGCGCCGGCCGCGGCAATACCGGCGCCTTTCAATACGTTACGTCGTGATGCTTTCCAGATTTCTGATCGACGCATGGTTTCCTCCCGATTTGCACAAGCCAACATTTCCCAGATGAGTCTCTTAACGGTGTTAACGCCAGCATTCTGCTAGGTGCCCGTGAAGCCATGGGTGGGCTGCACTCGGTTTACCAATGATGATCACCTATTCTTCGATTGGTTCCATCGGCTGTTTCCCTAGGCGCTTAAGGCAGCGGCTGTCGAGCTTGCCATTCGCAAATCCAGAGACGAAGGCGTTCTAGAATTCGAGTTTGTCGCGGATGGCCTCAAGACCCGCCTTGGCGCAGGCATCGTCGGCATCGCCGCCGGGTGCCCCGGAGACCCCGACTGCGCCGACCAGCGAACCGCCTGCTTCAACGATCATGCCGCCGCCGATAATCACGACACCGGGCAGATTGCGAATACCCGCTTGCATCGCGCCCGGCTGGCTGATCGAGTGAAGCTCGGTTGTGTTGGTACGAAACGATACCGCCGTCCAAGCCTTGCCGGAGGCCGTCCCGGTCGTGTGCGGGCCGGCGAAGCGATCGCGCAGCAAGACCTGGGTTACGCCGAAGCGATCGACCACGGCGACCGCCACCTGATATCCGCGTCGACGGCAGTCAGCGAGAACAGCGCGGGCCAGATCGAGCGCGAGTTCCGGGCTCAGCGCCTTGTAGGTAACGAGGGCTTCCTGTGCGTGAACCGGCAACGCGAGTGGCGCGGAGAAGGCGAGGGCAGCCAGAAGGTTGCGAACTGTCATTGTGTCACTCCGAATTCTTCGTCTTTCCGATTGCCGGCGGCACTCGGCATGGATACACCGGCGAACCTCCCGGAGGCCATCAGGCAATCAGAAGGAACAATCATGAAAGTGCGGGTTGCAGCGGTAGCGATGTTCGGCGTTTTGTCATCGGTCGGCACGGCGGCGGCGCAAACTGGAGATGCGACGAAAGGCGAGCGGGCGTTCGGCCAGTGCAAGACCTGTCACACGGTGGACAAGGGCGGTCGCAACGGCGTCGGACCCAATCTGTTCGGCTTTCTCGGTCGCAAGGCCGGCACCATCGACGGCTTCAAGTTTTCCGAGGCCATGATGGGATCGGGCATCGTCTGGGACGAGAAGACCTTGAGCGAGTATCTCAAGGACCCCAAGGGCCGCATACCGGGCAACAAGATGGTCTTTGTCGGCATCAAGCGACAGGACCAGCTCGACGACCTGATCGCTTATTTGCAGAAGGCGAGCCGGTAGCGCGCCGCTGCCGGTTCCCGGCTATGGCCGGGCCGCAATAGATGTCGACCAACGTCGCCATCAATCGACCGGCGGGTCCTGCTTTCACACGGTAACGAATTTCGCGCGCCTGTCGCCGCGAACTTACAATCCCGGCGAGACGCAATCCCGCGAGGTGTTGGGAGAGCGCCGAGAGACTGAGGCCGACGTGGTTGGCAAGCTCGCTGACGGACATCTCGTCCTCGGCCAGATGGCAAAGAATCAGCAACCGCTTCGTGTTCGCCAAGGCCTTCAGCAGCTTTGTGGCTTCGCCGGCGCTCTTTAACAGCGCAGGCGGGACACCGTGATTTGATGGGCGTTTTTGCATGACGAGAATTTAGCAGTTGCTAAATCTCTAATATGCTTTCTAGAATGATCGCGCAACAAAAAGAAACGTGAAAGACCGAGCTGCTGCCAGCAGCCTGTTGGGAGGACGAATGAAACTGCATCGGTTCCTCGTGACCGTGTTGGTGTTGTCGTCGGTTGGAAGCTTGGCGCTGCCGGCGTCGGCGGAAGCGCCGTTGAGCCTCGAAGGGGCGGCGGCACCGGCGCCGTGGCAACGCTACGGTGACTGGACCAAGGCGCGCTGGGAAGCTTACAACAGCCTTGACAAACGCACCGTCACGCCACCCCGCGGGCGCGAGATCGAACTGAAGTCGGTGACGGGCGATGCCGCCAAGGGCCAGCAGCTCGCCTTCGATCGCAGCCGCGGCGGCGGATGCCTGGCCTGCCACGTCATGGGCCCGAAGACGCAGGCGCTGCCCGGCAATGTCGGTGTCGACCTGTCGGAGATCGGCAGCGCCGGCCGCACCGATCAGTGGCTTTTCAACTACATCTACGACGGGCGCGTCTACAATCCCGAGTCGGTGATGCCGCCCTGGGGCAAGCATGGCTTCTATAGCGAGGCCGAAATCCGCGACCTCGTGGCGTTCCTCAAGACACTGAAGACCGCAACGACCTTCGCCGATCCCCTGAACGATCCCGACAAGCGCCCACAGCCGGTAGAGGACCGCGACGGTCTCGACCCGTTCGTCAATCCGGCGGCCGAACGCATCGAGGTCGGCGCCGCGCTGTTCAAGCAGCCGGGGCCGAACGGCAAGGCCTGTATCACCTGTCACGCCGCGCCGGCAACGGCATTCAAGCGCTGGGCCGTGGAGATGCCGAAGTGGGAGCCGCGCCTCAAGAAGGTGCTGGGCGCCGAGGAATTCATCACCCGCCACGCCAAGGCGACGACCGGCGCCGACTACCTGATGCAGTCGGCGGCCAACACCGATCTGTCGATCTATCTGCACAGTCTGGCCAACGGCGAGGCGATCAAGGTCGACCTATCGACGCCCGAGGCCAAGGCGGCCTTCGAGCGCGGCGTCGAGCTGACCAAGACGAAGATCGGCCAGTTCAACTTTTCCTGCGTCGACTGCCACCAGGTCGGCGCCAACAAGTGGCTGCGCGGCCAGTGGCTGGGCGAGTCGCGCGGCCAATTCGACCATTTCCCGCTGTGGCGGACCAGCCGCAACGAGGTCTGGGACATCCGCAAGCGCCTGGAGTGGTGCAACGTCCAGGTGCGCGCCAACGAGCTGCCGCCGGACGCCGTCGAGTACGGCGAGCTGGAGCTTTATCTGCGCAAGATGAACGAGGGCCTCAAGCTCGCGGCGCCCAACATCCGTCACTAGAGTTACGACGAGGAGAAATCCGCATGAACCACCGAAACCCATCGACGCTCGGGCGCCGGGCCGCCTTGGCCCGGGCGGGCGGCTACGGCCTCGCCGCCATCGCCGGCGTCCTGGCCGCCCGCGACGCCGCCGCGACGCCGGACAGCGCCCGCGACTGGCTTGCCGCGCTCGCCAAGGGCACGCCGGCGGAGGGCAAGGTCTCGATCAAGGCGCCGGAGATCGCCGAGAACGGCAACGCCGTACCGGTCACGGTCGGTGTCGAGAGCGAGATGACGGACAAGTCCTACGTCAAGGCGCTGCACATCGCGGCCGACGGCAATCCCAACCCGGGTGTGGCCTCCTACAGCTTCACGCCGCTCGCCGGCAAGGCGGAGATCCAGCTGCGCGTCCGGCTGGCGCAGACCCAGAAGCTGGTGGCGGTGGCGGAGATGAACGACGGTTCCGTCTTCATCGCCAGCCGCGAGGTCAAGGTCACGATCGGCGGCTGCGGCGGCTGAGGGAAGAGGAGAGATCAATGTCCGACGACATCAAGCCGCGCGTGCGGGTTCAGACGAAGGCCAAGAAGGGCGAGCTGGTCGAGGTCAAGACCCTCGTCACCCACCCGATGGAAAGCGGCCAGCGCAAGGATGCCGACGGCAAGCTCGTCCCGCGCCTGATCGTGAGTGCCTTCGACGCCACCTTCAACGGCAAGCCGGTGATGAACGCCAAGCTCGAGCCGGCGATTTCGGCCAACCCGTACCTGTCGTTCTTCGTGCGGGTCGACGAGAGCGGTACGCTCAAGCTCACCTGGACGGACGACAACAAGCAGAGTTGGACCTCCGAGACAAAGATCGAAGTGGGCTGATCGCATGGCTGTGCTCGGCCGCCGTGAGCTCCTGCAGGTCGCGGCCGCGACGGCTGCGTTGGCGGGCGCCCGGCCGGGCTCGGCGCAGGCGGTGCGGCCGTCACAGGATGATCTGCTGAACTTCAAGGGGGTGGGGCAACTCACCCTGCTGCATTTCACCGACCTGCACGCTCAGCTCGTGCCGCTCTACTTCCGCGAGCCTTCGGCAAATGTCGGAGTCGGTGAGGCGCGCGGCCTGCCGCCGCATATCGTCGGCGAGAGACTGCTCGAGGCCTTCAAGCTGGGGAACGGGACCTACGACGCCTACGCCTTGGCATCGGCCGATTTCCCCGAGCTGGCCAAGAGTTTCGGGCGCGTCGGCGGTCTCGACCGCATGGCCACCCTGGTCAAGGCGATCCGCGCCGAACGACCGGGCCGGGTGCTGCTGCTCGACGGCGGCGATACCTGGCAGGGCAGCTACACCTCGCTGCAGACCAGGGGCGCCGACATGGTGCGGGTCATGAACGCACTCGGCGTCGAGGCGATGACCGGGCACTGGGAATTCACCTACGGCGCCAAGCGGGTCGAGGAGCTTGCGAAGGAGTTGAAATTTCCCTTCCTCGCCGGCAACGTCAAGGAAGCGACCTGGGGCGATCCCGTCTTCGAGGGCGCGACCGTCATCGAACGCGCCGGCCTTCGGATCGGTCTGATCGGCCAGGCCTTTCCCTACACGCCGGTCGCCAACCCGCGGTACCTCATTCCCGACTGGTCGTTCGGCATCGAGGAGGAGAAGCTCGCCGAGCGCGTGGCCAAGCTGCGCGCCGACGGCGTCGACCTGGTGGTGCTGCTCAGCCACAACGGTTTCGACGTCGATCGCAAGCTTGCCGGCCGCGTGAAGGGTATCGACGTCATCCTGACCGGCCACACCCACGATGCCATTCCGGCCGCGGTGAAGGTCGGCGACACCCTGCTCATTGCCTCCGGCAGCCACGGCAAGTTCCTGTCGCGGCTCGACCTCGAGGTGAAGGACAAGCGCATCGCCGGTTATGCATTCCGCCTGATCCCGGTGCTGGCCGACGCGATCCGGCCGGATCCGGAGATGGCGGCGATCGTCGCCGACATCCGCAAGCCGCACGAGGCCGTGCTGTCGCGCGTCCTGGGACGGACCGAGTCGCTGCTCTATCGCCGCGGCAATTTCAACGGCACCTTCGACGATCTCATCTGCCAGGCGCTGCTGGCGGAGCGCGACGCCGAGATCGCCCTGTCGCCCGGGTT
Source organism: Bradyrhizobium sp. (assembly GCA_030681365.1). Classification (GTDB taxonomy): domain Bacteria; phylum Pseudomonadota; class Alphaproteobacteria; order Rhizobiales; family Xanthobacteraceae; genus Bradyrhizobium. The sequence continues at coordinate 3,433 of JAUXWH010000310.1, read as the reverse complement.
CCGCTGGGGAGCGACTCTGCTGCCGGGGCAGGACATCACGATGGAGGACGTGTTCAACCAGACCGCGATCACCTATCCGGCGGCGTATCGCAGCCGGATGACGGGCGCCTTCCTCAAGGAGATCCTCGAGGACGTGGCCGACAACCTGTTCAACCCCGATCCCTACTACCAGCAAGGTGGCGACATGGTGCGTGTGGGCGGGCTCGCTTATGCGCTCGATATCGGTCAGCCGATGGGCCGACGCATCTCGGAAATGACCCTGCTGCGTTCGGGCGAGAAGGTTGAGGCCGGCAAGGAATACACCGTGAGCGGCTGGGCGTCGGTCAACGAGGGCACGGAAGGTCCGCCGATCTACGACGTCGTCAGCAAGTACGTCGAGCGGACCAAGACGGTGCGGCTCGCGCCCAACCGGCATGTGAAGGTGCTGGGGGCCGACGCCGCCGGACTTGCGGAAGGGTGACGGGCATGAATACCGGACGGCGCGGCTTTTTCGGGCGTAGCCTGGCGGCAGGCGGCATCGCTGCCCTGGCGGCCCAGCATCCCAAGATCGCGGCGGCGAGCGGCGGTCTCGACGGCAAGCCGCTCGAAGTGCCGGACTGGACGAAAATGCTGGGCCCGGGCGTCACCGCCGCGCCCTACGGTGCGCCGTCGGAATTCGAGAAGGATGTCGTGCGCCGCAACGTGCCGTGGCTGACGGTCTCCGAGCAGGCGTCGATCAATTTCACGCCGTTGCAGGACCTCGACGGCATCATCACGCCGTCCGGCCTGTGTTTCGAGCGCCACCACGGCGGCGTGCCGGCGATCGAGCCCGACCTGCATCGCCTGGTGATCCACGGCATGGTCCGCCAGCCGTTGATCTTCACCATGAGTGACCTGGTGCGCTTCCCCTCGGTGAGCCGCATCCACTTCCTCGAATGCCCGGCCAACGGCGGCATGGAATGGAAGGGCGCCCAGATGGCCGGTGTCCAGTTCAGCCACGGCATGGTGCATTGCTGCGAATGGACCGGGGTGCGGCTCTCGACCCTGCTCGAGGAGGCCGGCGTGGCGCCCGCGGCCAAGTGGCTGCTGGCCGAGGGTGCCGACGCCGCCGCCATGACGCGGTCGATCCCGCTCGACAAGGCACTCGACGACGTGATCGTCGCCTACTCGCAGAACGGCGAGCGCATCCGGCCGGAGCAGGGCTATCCGCTGCGCCTGATCGTGCCCGGCTGGGAGGGCAACGTGCAGGTGAAGTGGCTGCGTCGCCTCAAGCTCGGCGAACGGCCGTGGCAGCACCGCGAAGAGACGTCGAAATACACCGACCTGATGCCCGACGGCAAAGCGCGGCAGTTCACCTTCGTGCAGGAAGCGAATTCCGTCATCACCGCGCCCTGCCCGGAAAAGCCGCTGAAGGCCAAGGGCTTCTGTGAAATCCGTGGCATCGCCTGGAGCGGCCGCGGAAAAATCTCCCGCGTCGACGTCTCGCTCGACGGCGGCGCGAACTGGCAGACCGCCGAATTGCAGACGCCAGTCCTGGACAAATGCCTGACACGTTTTCGGCTGCCGTCGCGCTGGCAGGGCGGGCCGGTGTTCCTGCAGTCGCGCGCGATCGACGAGACCGGCTACGTGCAGCCGACCATCGAACAGCTGCGCCAGGTCCGCGGCGTCAATTCGGTATATCACAAGAATTCGATCCATACTTGGCGAGTCAACCAGGACGGCAGTGTCGACAATGTCCAGGTTCTCTAGCCTTCTCCTCGCGGCGGCCGGCCTGCTCGCGGCTTCGGTCGCGGCCGCGCAACAGCGCGGCTACGGCATCGGCCACAAGATCACCGATGCCCAGATCGCGCCGTGGAACATCGACATCGGCGGCGAGGACGGCAAGGGACTGCCGCCGGGCAAGGGCTCGGTCGCCGCGGGCGAAAAACTCTACGTCCAGCAATGCGCCTCGTGCCACGGCGAGTTTGGCGAGGGCAACGGACGCTGGCCCGAGCTGATGGGTGGGCAGGGCTCGCTCCGGGGCGAGGATCCGCGCAAGACCATCGGCAGCTTCTGGCCGTGGGCGCCGACGATCTTCGATTATGTGCGGCGGACCATGCCGTTCACCGCGCCGCAGTCGCTCGACAACGACGAGACCTATGCCGTCGTGGCGTACCTGCTCCATCTCAACGACCTGCTGCCGGCCGACGCGGTGCTGGATGCCAAGTCGCTCACCACCCTCAAGATGCCCAACCGGGACGGCTTCATCGCCGGCGATCCGCGGCCCGACGTGAAGGCGCAGCCCTGCATGAAAGACTGCAAGACCGGACCGGTAAAGGTGCTGAGCGACCTCGCCAAGTCGCTCGGTGTGACGCCCACCCAGAAACCCAAGGATTGATCCATGTTCGCGCGCATCTCGCTCCTGATCGCTCTCGTGGCGCTTGCCCTGCCCGCCGCCGCCGCCGACAAAGTTCACAAGCTCGCGCTTCAGATCAGCGATGCCGCGCCGGACAAGATGACGGCCGTGCTGAATGTTGCCGGGAATGTAGCGCGGCTTTATGCCGACATGGGCGAGGAGGTCGAAATCCGCATCGTTGCCTTCAACGCCGGCCTCAACATGCTGCGCACCGACAAGTCGCCGGTGCTCGATCGCCTGAAGTCGGTGTCGGAAAGCATGCCCAACGTGGTTTTCGAGGCCTGTGGCAACACCCGCGACAACATGGCGAAGGCGGAAGGCAAGAAACCCGAGGAGATTCCGCTGTTCGCCGGCTCGAAGATCGTGAAGGCCGGTGTGGTGTCCCTGATCGAACTCAGTGAAAAGGGTTGGACGATAGTCAGGCCTTAGGTTCCGGCCATTTCTTCGAGCGTAAGTACTTCTGTCGCGCCGCGGTTGGCCTCTACGACGGAGCGATCACAGATTGTGTCGATGCGCCAACCGATCATTGTGCTGAATGCTCCAAGCCTCGGTTAAGTTGGACTGCCCAGCTTCATTTGGCATACCATTTTTCCCAACCCCACGATCACGCAGGCCAATGGCTCCATCACTGACATCTGGCAGGTGATATCGGTCGACGCTCTTTCGACCGGATGGATTCATGATCTGATCCTCTCCTACGGGCTCTGGGTACTGTTCCCCTTGGTGATGCTGGAAATCATGGGCGTCCCGACGCCGGTGAAATCGCTCTGGTCGTCCTCTTCCGGCGCCACGAAGAGGAGTTCAAGGAGCGTGCTAAGGCAACTCTTGGGGTGGACGGCGTCTGACCAAAAAGCGGGGATACCTATGGTGAAGTCCTTAAGATGCCAATTTTCCGTCGGAGATTTGGTTTGGGTTTCCTGAATGGTCGGACGTCGATCCGCCTAGCATTACAGTTGCGTTTTTGCTTTGAGGTGCGCGGTCTGAGCGGCAGCCTGGTGAGCTCTACGCCAGAGTGACCATGCGAAGATATGTGCAGGTTTGATCCGCTTTCGAGCGAGT
>JAUXWH010000305.1 GCA_030681365.1 Bradyrhizobium sp. | reverse complement strand
CGGGCTCAAGAGAGGCCCCCATGCCGATCGTCCAGGCCGACCATCTCACCCGCATCGGCGCCGCGTTGCTAAAGGCCGCCGGCGCGTCGGACGAGGAGGCGGGCGCTGTGGCGGCCGGCTGCGTCAACGCCAACCTCGCCGGCCACGACTCGCATGGCATCATCGCGATCCCGACCTATATCGACCGCATCAAGGCCGGCCATATCGTGCCCGGCGCGAAATGGACCATCGTTCAGGAATCGCCGACCACCACCGTGATCGACGGAAATTGGGGCTTTGGATTTCACGTTAACGCCAGGGCGATGGCCATGACCATCGAAAAGGCGAAGACCGCCAACGTCGCCGCCTGCACCGTGTTTCGCCAGAGCCATGTCGGCCGGCTCGCTGCCTATCCCCTGATGGCGATGCGCGAAGGAATGATCGGCCTCGCCACCGCCGATTCCGGCCGATCTCCGAAAATCGTGGCCCCGTTCGGCGGCCGCGAGGCGCGGCTCGGCACCAATCCGATCTCGATCGCCGTGCCCTCGGACCTGGAGGCGCCGTTCTATCTGGACATGGCGACCTCGGCGGTCGCAGCCGGAAAGATCCAGCTCGCCGCGGCGCGCAGCGAGGAAATCCCGACCGGCTGGATCGTCGACAGCGAGGGGCGGCAGACCACGGACCCAAGCCAGTTCCGCAAGGGCGGCGCGCTGCTGCCGCTCGGCGGCACCGAGGGCTACAAGGGCTCGGGCCTCGCCGCGATGATCGAGGTGCTGTGCGGCCTGCTCACTGGCCTCGGTTTCGGGGTCGAGCCGACCGGGCGGCATAATGACGGATGCTTCATGGCGGTGTTCAACGTCGCGGCGTTCCGCCCGTTGAAGGACTTCAAGAAGGAGGTCGCCGAGTTCGCGCGCTATCTCAAGGCGACGCCGCTCTCCGAAGGCTCCACCGGCGTATTCTACCCGGGCGAGGTCGAGTATATCCGGGAGCAGCAGCGCAAGGTCGCCGGCATCGAGATCGAGGATGCCACCTGGGAAAAGTTGCGCGCGCTGGCGGGCGACTACAGACTGGCTACCGAGCTCGATCTGGCATGAGCTTCAATTCGGCCGGCACTTGTAGATCAAGCCCTTGGAGAGCAGCATGACGCGGCAAATGGTGATGGTCGGATTCCTGCAGGCGCAGAATTGCACCAATCTCCCGAGCTCGTGGCGCCATCCGGAATCGCGCGACGATTCGATGTCGGCGGACTACTATCAGAAGATCGGCCGCATACTGGAATCCGGCAAATTCCATATGGCGTTTTTCGACGACAGGCTGGCGATGCCGGACCGCTACGGCAACGATCACGCCCACACCGTCGAATACGGCATCCGCTGCGTGAAGATGGATCCGCTGGTGGTGCTGACCTGCATGGGCATGGCCACCGAAAGGCTCGGCCTCGGCGCCACGGCCTCGACGACCTATTTCGAGCCGTTCGATGTCGCGCGGCGTTTTGCCACCCTCGACCTGATGTCGGGCGGGCGGGCGGCCTGGAACGTCGTCACCTCCCTGAACGACGGCGAGGCGCACAATATGGGCAAGGACGCCCATCTTGCGCATGATTACCGTTACGACCGGGCGGACGAATTCATGGAAGTGGTGCTCGGTCACTGGGACGCCTGGGAAGACGGCTCGATCGTCCTGGACAAGAAGAGCGGCCGCTTTGCCGACCCGACCAAGGTGAAGCGGCTCGACCACAAGGGAGAATTCTTCAAGTCGCGCGGACCATTCACCGTGCCGCGCTCGCAACAGGGGCATCCGGTCGTGATTCAGGCCGGCGCCTCCGGGCGCGGCCAACGCTTTGCCGGGCGATGGGGTGAGGTGATCTTTACCGCCGCGCGCAATGTCGCCGCGGCGAAAGAGGGATACGCCGCCGTCAAGAACGAGGCCGCCAAAGCGGGGCGCGATCCCGACCAGATGTTCCTCTGCAACCTCACCACGCCGGTCTGCGGCGCCACCAGGGCGGAGGCCGAAGACAAGATGGCCTCGATCAACAAGCTGCCGCTTGAGATCGATGCGCTGTCGCTGCTGGCGGAGGCGCTGAACTACGACTTCGCTTCCAAAGGTCTGGACGAACCGCTGACATCGGACGAGCTCAAGAGCATGCAGGGCATTCTCGGCATCCGCGACGGCGTGCTGAAGGCCTCGGGCAAGAGCAATCCGAGCGCGCGCGACTTCGTCACCTTCTCCGGGCGCGGCCAGGTACACGATGCCATCGTCGGCGGGCCGAAGGAGATCGCCGACAGACTGGAAGAAATGTTCGTCGAGCGGGGCTGCGACGGCTTCGTCATTGCGGCGACCATTGTGCCGGGCTCCTACGCCGATTTTGTCACTCATGTCGTGCCGGAACTGCAGCGCCGCGGCCTGTTCCACGAGGATTATGCCGGCAAGACGCTGCGGGAAAATCTCGGATTGAAGCGCCCGGCCGCCGGCGCATGGAAAACCCGGCCGCGCGCCGCGGCAGAGTAAGTGAAGAAGGAATCAAGCGATGCGCTGGCTGAAATTTACCGCCGCAGGGAAAACCTCCTGGGGCCTGGTCGAGGGCGACAAAGTCTTGACGGTTGCCGGCGATCCCTTTGGCGAGTGGCAGAAGACCGCGCAATCGCACGCGCTGAATGACGTCAAGATCGAACTGCCGCTGATGCCGCGCACCTTCTATTGCGTCGGCCTCAACTACCTCAAGCACCTCAAGGAAGCCGCCGACAAGGCCGGTACGGTCCCCAACATCCCTGACAGGCCCGAGATCGGCTATCGCGCCCAGAACGCGCTGATCGCGCATGATGAAGACGTGGTGATCCCGGCTGATGCCACCGAGAAGATCCACTACGAGGGCGAACTGGTCGTGGTGATCGGCAAGAAGGCAAAGCACCTGAGCGAGCGTGACGCGATGTCCTGCGTGTTCGGCTACACCATCGGCAACGACGTCAGCGAACGCAGCTGGCAAAAGGCCGATCGCGGGCTTTGGCGCGCCAAGAACGCCGACACCTTCAAGCCGATGGGACCGTGGATCGAAACCGACGTCGATCTCGACAAGATGGAAACCAGCATCAAGGTCAACGGCAAGGAAACCGGCCGCTTCCGGACCAACGACATGATCTTCGGCGTCGTGCCGTTCATCGTCGAACTGACGAAGTATTTTACCCTGTGGCCGGGCGACGTGATCTGGATGGGCACCGACGGCGCCTCGCCCGACCTGAAAGCCGGCGACGTCGTCGAAATCGAACTCACCGGCATCGGCACGCTGCGCAACAAATTCGTGAAAGAAACGCTGCCTGGCCGACCCGACGCATGAGTCGGCTCGGTAACACCTGAAGACAGCTCAGATCATTCTCGCCACAACGGGAATCTTGCGCAGCGCCACCGTCAGCGCCCAGCTCAGCGACAGCGTGCCGACGAACACGATCGCAAACTTGACGAAGGCCGGCCATGAATGGTCGTAGACGACGTATTGCAGCCAGATCGTGAAAATATAATGCAGCAGGAAGATGCCGTAGGCCGACGGCTGCAGCGCGTCGAGCAGGCCCCAGCCGGATTTGGCGAAGCGCAGCAGGATCGCCGGCACGGCGAACACCATCGCGGCGCTGAACAGCGCAAAGGCGAGGCTGTAGCTGATTTCGAACACCGCCGGCGGCCTGTCGAGATCGATCCAGTTATGCTTGACATAGACCAGAGCGAGAATCGCGGCATAGAACAGCAGCGCCCAGCCGAGCCAGAACAGCCAGCGTCGCGCCAATTCACCGTCTTCCGTGAGCAGGCCGGCCCGCAGGCCGGCAGCGCCGACGCCGATGCCGGCGAAGAAGTATCCGGCGTAAAGCAGAATGCGGCTGGTCTGGATCGGAAGCGGGTAGCCCCACGGCTCGAGCCAGCTTCCGTCGCCGAACATCAGGCGTAGCGGCAGATACACCGCGATCGAAAAGACCAGGAACGCCGCGAAGGCCGCGACGGGTCGGTTGCGCACCGCAGACACGATCTGGCCCAGCGTCGCGATGGCGCGCGGCATCGCGAGCCAGACCGCGGCGGCTATCGCATCGAGCGCCAGCAGCACCCACAGAAACCAGGCCGGCCCCGAAGGCCAGGGGCCGACGGTGATGGTGCGCCACCAGAAATGCAGGAAATTGAAATCGGTGGTTCCCGGCAGATGGTAGCGCAGGAAGGTCGGATAATAGGCGATCGGCATCAGCACGAAGATCGACAGCAGGAACGGCACCCCGAGCCGCCAGGCGCGGTCGCGCAGGAAATGCGCCGATCCCTTTCGCGCCAGGCTGTCCCGCACGAACAATCCGGAAATGAAGAACATGAAGGCCATGAAGAAGCTGTCGTTGAACAGCACGATCAGGTCGAAGCCGAGCCAGCGCATCTTGTCGCCGTTGCCGAACCAGGTGTAGTTGACGACGGCGTGGTGCAGCAGCACCAGGAGCGTGGTCAGCGTCCGCGCGCGGTCGAGCGGCGTGACGCGTTGCGGCGCCATCATTGCCCGATCGTTTGCGCCGGTCGTTTGCAGCATCTGGTCCATCGCAGGGCCGGTCGGTCGGCTCGGTTCAGATCATCGCAGGAACGCGTCGTAGATGATCTTTTTCAGTCTCGCCTGAATGCGGACGCGTTCGGACGGGGTATTCTCCATCAGCACGAAAAACATGTCCTGCGCGCGGTCGACGACGAAATAGACGCCGGTCGCGCCGTCCCACTTGATCTCCCCAAGCGAGCCCGGCGGTGGCGGCACCGCGTTGCCGGGATCGGTGCGGATGCCGAACCCGTAGCCAAAGCCGAAGCCGTCGCCGGGATAATAGAAATAGTTGCGCGCGACCCCGGACCCCGGCCCGATATGGTCTGTTGTCATCGCAGCGAATGTCGCGGGGCTGAGATAGGTTGTGCCGTCCAGCGTGCCGCCGTTCAGCAGCATCTGCCCGTAACGGGCGAAATCCGTAATGGTCGAGACCATGCCGCCGCCGCCGGATTCCCACCGGGTGACATCGAGCGAGTTGCGTTCGACATGGCGGTCCTTCGGCAGCGGCTTGGCGTAACGCGCCCGCTCGGCCGGATCGGTCAGGAAGAATTTCGTCGAAGTCATGCCGAGCGGATCGAGCAGATGCATTTTCTCGAACTGATAGAGCGACTGGCCGGATGCGACCTCGATCACGCGGCCGAGCACGTCGGTGGAGTGCCCGTAATCCCACAGCGTGCGCGGCTGTTCGGCCAGCGGCACCTTCGCGATCCGTTCGGCGAACTCGGCATTGTCGAAATCGCCGAGATAGATCCCTTCATAGGCTGACTTGACCAGGCCGTCGCCGTAGAAGCCGTAGGTGATGCCGGAGGTGTGCAGCAGCAGATCCTCGATTGTGACCGGCCGGCGCAGCGGCACCAGCTCGAGCACCGGTTTGCCTGCCCCGACCTCCCGCTCGACGCCGACCTTCATGGCGGCGAAAGAGGGAATGTACTTGCTGACGGGGTCGGCGAGCGCGATCTTGCCGCGGTCGACCAGCATCATGACGGCCACGCTGGTGATGGTCTTGGTGACCGAATGAATCGGGAAAATGGTATCCATCGTCATCGGCACGCCGGTGTCGACATCGCGCTTGCCGAAGCTCTTGAAATACACCGGCTGACCGCGGCGCTGGATCAGGACGATGGCGCCGGGAATCTTGCCGGAGTCGATTTCGCCATTGAGGAAATCGTCGATGCGCCGGAGCTTCTCGACCGACAGTTCGGCCCCCGGCGGCGGCCCGAGCGCGACCGCGGCGGCGGGCAACGCGACGGCGGCCGTGGCGATCCCGGCAATCAGGACAGCGGAGACTCGGAATAACGCGGGAACGCGCAAAGACATGGATAACCTGACCGGCGAAGCGAACGACCGGAACCGAGGTTATTGCATCGCGGCCACCCGATCCAGACAGCGCATTGTCGCGGCAGTCCGGCCGCAGAACTCAAACCGCGGTGGCCCTGGCGAAATCGATATAGATCTCGCGCAAGCGGCTGGTCATCGGCCCCGGTTTGCCGTTGGCGACGGTCTTGCCGTCGATCGATACCACCGCCTGCACGAAGACGGTGGCGCTGGTGATGAAGGCTTCCTTGGCGGCAAGGGCTTCCTCGATCGTGAACGGCCGCTCCTCGACGCGCAGCTGGCGCTCCTCGGCCAGGGCGACCACCGCCTTGCGGGTGCAGCCGGGCAGGATCGCGCTGCCATTCTGCCGCGTCACGATGACGTCATCTTGGGTCAGGATGAAGCAGGACGACGAACCGCCTTCGGTGACCTTGCCATCCTCGATCATCCAGGCCTCGCCGGCGCCGGCTTCCGCCGCCGCCTGCTTTGCCAGCACCTGCGCCAGCAAGGCCACGCTCTTGATATCGCGCCGGACCCAGCGCAGGTCGGGCACGGTGATGACGCCGATGCCGGTCTTGGCCGATTCCGCATTCACGATGTCCTTGACCGAGGTGAACATCACCAGCGTCGGTTTGACGTCGCCCTTGGGAAACGCGAAATCGCGCCCGGTATCGGCGCCGCGCGTCACCTCCAGGTAGACCATGCCGTTGACGAGATGATTGCGCGCCACCAGCTCGCGCTGGATTTGCTGGATGCGGTCGATCGTTTCCGGCAACGCCAGGGCAATCTCGCCGACCGAACGCTCCAGCCGCGCCAGATGCGAGGCGTTGTCGATCAGCTTGCCGTCGAGCACAGCGGCGACCTCGTAGATGCCGTCGGCGAACAGAAAGCCGCGGTCCAGTATCGAGACCTTGGCCTCTGACATCGGCACAAACGAACCGTTGACGTAAGCGATCTGTTCCAAGCGGGTTCTCCTGCGGGCGGCAAGGCGGATGCGCGGGAACATATACGCAAATTGTTAATGCGGATAAACCCCTCGAAACGTCATTCCGGGCGATGCGAAGCATCGAGCCCGGAATCTCGAGATTCCGGGTTCGCGTCTTCGACGCGCCCCGGAATGACGCGGCCCCTAATGCGACAGAATCTTCGACAAAAACTTCTGCGCGCGGTCGCTGCGCGGGCTGCCGAAGAAATCTTCCTTCTGGGCATCCTCGACGATTTCACCCCGATCCATGAAGATGACGCGATGCGCGACCTTGCGGGCAAACCCCATTTCATGGGTGACCACCATCATGGTCATGCCTTCGCGGGCGAGATCGACCATGACGTCGAGCACTTCGGAGATCATTTCGGGATCGAGCGCCGAGGTCGGTTCGTCGAACAGCATGGCGATCGGATCCATCGCCAGCGCGCGGGCGATGGCGACGCGCTGCTGCTGGCCGCCGGACAGTTCGGCGGGATATTTGCGCGCGTGCTCCCGCAGACCGACACGATCGAGCAGCTTTTCGGCTTTTGCGACGGCCTCGTCATGCGACCGCCCCAGCACCTTTTCCTGCGCCAGGCAGAGATTCTCGATGATCTTCAGATGCGGGAACAGTTCGAAATGCTGGAACACCATGCCGACGCGGGCGCGCAGTTTCGGCAGGTCGGTCCTGGGATCGTTGACCTTGATGCCGTCGAGAATGATGTCGCCGCTCTGGAACGGCTCCAGCGCGTTGACGCATTTGATCAGCGTCGACTTTCCCGAGCCGGACGGACCGCAGACCACGACAACCTCGCCCTTGGCGACGCTCGTGGTGCAATCCTTCAGCGCCTGGAAACCCGGCCCGTACCATTTGTCGACGTGACTGATCTCGATCATGAAGCTTTCCCGATGTGCCGCAACGAGCATGGTGAGCCCCCTCTCCCATGGGGAGAGGGTTGGGGTGAGGGGGTACGGTCTATCGATGGTGCGTAACCCCTCACCCGGATCGCTGACGCGATCCGACCTCTCCCTTCGGGAGAGGTGAAGAAGGCCACGCACTTGATGTTCATGTCGGACCCTACCGGACTATGCTGATACGCGCCTGCAGGCGGCGGACGGCGAACGAGGCGGCGCAGGAAATCGTGAAATAGACCACCGCCGCGAACAGGTACATTTCGACCAGCCGGCCGTCGCGCTGCGCCACCTTGCTCGCGGCACCGAGGAAATCGGGCATCGACAGCACATAGACCAGCGAGGTGTCCTGGAACAGCACGATGGTCTGGGTCAGCAGCACCGGCAGCATGTTGCGGAAGGCCTGCGGCAGCACGACGTAGCGCATGGTCTGGGC